>DASYXO010000179.1:0-2224 GCA_035934825.1 Casimicrobiaceae bacterium | reverse complement strand
ATGTTCATGACCTCGGCCACGTTGGCCTTGGGCCGCCGCTTGTCGATGATCGCCAAATCCGAGTCTAGTCGCTTGGCGATGGCGCGCGCGCGCACGACCCCGCCGACGTCGGGCGACACGACGAGCAGGTTGTCGTAGTTGCGCTTCCAGAGGTCGCCCAGCAGCACAGGCGTCGCGTAGATGTTGTCGACCGGAATGTTGAAGAAGCCCTGGATCTGGTCGGCATGCAGGTCCATCATCATCACGCGATCGACGCCGACGGTCGCCAGCATGTCGGCGACGACTTTCGCCGTGATCGGTACGCGGGCCGAACGCGGCCTGCGGTCCTGCCGCGCGTAGCCGAAGTACGGGATGGCGGCCGTCACGCGCGCGACCGACGCGCGCTTCAGCGCATCGACCATCACCATCACTTCCATCAGGTTGTCGTTGGTCGGCGCACAGGTGGACTGCAGGATGAATGCGTCGCGCCCGCGGACGTTTTCGAGCAACTCGACCATCACCTCGCCGTCGGAGAAACGCCCGACGACAGAACGGCCGAGGCTGATGTTCAGATGACGGCAGACGGCTTCGGCCAGCTTCGGATTGGCGTTGCCGGTGAAAATCCGCATGCGCTCGAAGGACATGTGTCGACCTGGATCCGGGACAGTGCGACTGGGTCAGCCTTGGGAGCGGCGGGGAGGCACGGCGGGGGCTGGGTCGGGGGCTCGCATTGGACGCAGGAAGCGGGTGGCGCTCACCGCCGCGGCGCCGCCAACGGAATGGCTGGGGAGGAAGGATTCGAACCCTCGAATGCCGGAATCAAAATCCGGTGCCTTAACCAACTTGGCGACTCCCCAGCGGAAACCTGCGCAATCCGTCCGTTTCGCGCTCCGCCACGGACCGACTCCGACGCAACGCTACGCGAATGACGCCAGCGGGTGTCGCGCGACCGTGCGAACCACGCGCCCCGGGATGCCTGCGGGAAGCGCAGCCAGCGCAGCCTGGGCCTCGGCCGCGGTCGCGAACGCCGCGAACGCGCATGCGCCCGAACCCGTCATCCGCGCGTGCGGCGCTGCCCGCCGCAAGGCGCGCAACGCCTCGGCGACCGGAGGAAACCGGGCCACCGTCGCGCTCTCGAGATCGTTCCGACCGTAACCTTCGGAAAAGACATCTATTTTCGCCGACGCCGTCGATCGTGTCAATTCCGGCGCTGCGAAGATGACTGCGGTTGCGACCTGCACCGGAGGCATCGCCAGCGCAAGCCACGACGGCGGCAGCGACATCGGCGCCAGGTGCTCGCCAACACCGCGCGCGAGCGCCGCCGACCCGCCCAGGAAGAAAGGAACGTCGGCGCCCAGGTCCGTGCCGATGCGGCAGAGTTCCGCGCGGGACAGGAACAGCGACCACATCCGGTTCAGCGCGAGCAGGACGCTCGCGGCATCCGAGCTTCCGCCGCCCAGACCTGCGCCTTGCGGGATGCGCTTGTCCAGCGCAATCACCGCGCCGCGGCGCGTTCCACAGGCCTGCCTCAGCGCATGCGCCGCGCGCAGCGCCAGGTCATCGCGTTCTGGAACGCCCGGGATCTCGGCGCCGCGCAGGATCCGGCCATCATCCCGGTCCTCGATCGTCAACACATCGGCGAGGTCGATCAGCGTGAGCAGCGACTCGAGAGCGTGATAGCCGTCGGCGCGCCGGCCGGTGACATGCAGGAACAGATTCACCTTGGCAGGGGCAGGAACCACCAGCACCTGCCCCGTCCGCGTCAGTGCCAGCGATCGACGACGACGCGCACGTCGATCGGCGGCGTGTCGGCGTAGCGCAGCGTCACGCGCTCGGGACGCTTTGCCGCACCGTCGGCGTAGCCATAGACGACCTCCCAGCCGTCCTGGCGCAGCACGAGGGCGCGGCCCTGGGCGTCGCGCTCGATGCGCGACGCTGCGCCGGCGCGCGGCTCGCCGCGTATCCAGTACGCCAGGTCCTCCACCGGGATCGTGACACCGAACGCGCGCCGGGTCAGCGTTCCCCAGTCGGGCGCATTGTCCGTCGTGCCGTCGGGCAGGCGCAGGTGCACGCCATCGGCGTTCCCGTCGATCTCGGCAAGTGTCTGTCCAAGCGGCGTCGAGAGATCGATCGAGTCGTGCCTGGGTTCGTGATTCCAGGTGAACGCGCCCGCTACGCCATCCTCGCCGTGGCGCGCCGAGAGCCTTCCGTCGACCGCGAACGGCAGATCGGCCACCCGCGCCGC
>DASYXO010000163.1:0-12437 GCA_035934825.1 Casimicrobiaceae bacterium | reverse complement strand
AACCGGCGCGGGAGCAGCACCGAGGCGACGGGAAAGTTTTCGTAATGACCGACCGGCAAGCCAGGGTTCCGTGTTGGGATCGCGTGGGCTCCGCGCGCGGGACTGGCCGCTCGCGCCTGCACATCGCGCCGACCGGTTTGGCAGCGTCGATGACGGTCGGCTATACTAGCTGATCCGGTACACGGGCTTCGACCGACGGCCATGGGCGGCCTGCGCGCATGACGGTTCGGGCGACGATCCAGGCGTCTGCCGAATGCGGGCCGCTGACCGGATCCGGGTCCCGGCATCAAGCCAGGCAACCGGCGCTCCGCGGATCGTCGCAGGTGCCGGGCGCGTCCCGGCTGCGAAAGTGGCGGAACTGGTAGACGCACCAGCCTTAGGAGCTGGCGGGGCAGCCCGTGGGGGTTCGAGTCCCCCCTTTCGCACCATCGATTCATTCCAGCAAGGGTTTCCCGTCGCATGCAGAACACACTCGAAACACTGGGCGGACTCGAGCGACGGCTGAACGTCGCCGTCGCGCTCGCCGACATCGAAGGCGAAGTCCGGAAGCGGCTGTCGCGGCTCGCGCGGACCGCGAAGCTCGCGGGTTTCCGGCCCGGCAAGGTTCCGATGAAGATGCTGGCGCAGCAATACGGATCGCAGCTCCGCTCGGACGTGATCTCGGAGGCCGTGAAGTCGGGCTTCGACGATGCCGTGCGCGCGCAGAACCTGCGGATTGCGGGAACGCCGCGAATCGAGCCGCAGGCGCGGGACGGCCAGCCCCCCGATGCGCTCGAGTTCTCGGCAGTGTTCGAGGTCTATCCAGAGGTCGAGCTGGGCGACGCGTCGCAGATCACGATCCGGCGTCCGCAGGTCGAGGTGACCGCCGCGGACGTCGACCGCACCCTCGGCGTCCTGCGACAGCAGCGGACGACGTACTCGCCGGTCGCGCGCGAAGCCGCAGCGGGGGACCGCATTCGCGTCGATTTCACCGGCACGATCGACGGCGTCGAGTTTCCCGGCGGGCACGCGAAGGATTTCCAGATCGTGCTCGGCGACGGACAGATGCTCGCCGATTTCGAGGCCGCCGTCACCGACATGAAGGCGGGTGAGAGCAAGACGTTCCCGGTCGAGTTTCCGGTGGATTACCACAGTCGCGACGTCGCCGGAAAGAAGGCGCAGTTCGCACTGGTCGTGAACGAGGTTGCCGCAGCCTGCGTACCCGAGCTCGATGGCGAGTTCGCGAAAGCGTTCGGCATCGCCAGTGGCGACGTCGCCGACCTGCGCCGCGAGGTCGAGTCCAATCTCAGGCTCGAGCTCAAGCACAAGGTCGCTGCGATCGTGAAGGAGCAGGCGCTAAAGGGCCTTCGCGAGCAGGCACGGTTCGACGTGCCCAAATCGCTGATCGAAGCCGAGGCACGGAACCTGCGCGAACGGACCGTCGCCAACCTGCGGCAACAGCCCGGCGCGAAGTCCGAGGACCTCGCCATCGGCGTCGACGTGTTCCGGCCGCAGGCCGAGGAGCGCGTCGCGCTGGGGCTCCTGATCGCCGAGCTGGTGAAGCGCCACGACCTGCGCGCGAAGCCCGATCAGGTCAAGGCGCTGGTCGACGAGCAGGCGCAGACCTACGAGCAGCCCGAGGCGGTCGTGCGCTGGCACTATGAAAAGCCCGAGCGGCTGGTCGATTTCGAGGCGATGGCGCTGGAGCAGAATGTCGTCGACTGGGTACTCGCGCAGGCGAAGGTGGCCGACGAGCCAGCGACGTTCGACGCGGTGATGGGCCCCCGTCCCGGCGCCCGATGATCCGAGGCGGTGGCCGTCCGTTCACCGCGGCGGCCCATCTGCCGGCTGGCGCTTGACTGCCGTGCCGCGAGGACCCATCTTCGTACGCAGGGGCGGCGAGTCTGCGCCGCCTCTGAGGCATGCCGCTCCGGGGCGTTGTGCACCGGAGTCCCGACCCGATCCCGAACCGAGGAAACAAGCGTAATGGAAGAACCCAGAGGCCTAGGCCTGATCCCGATGGTGATCGAGCAGAGCGGACGCGGAGAGCGCGCGTACGATATCTACTCGCGCCTGCTGAAGGAGCGCGTCGTGTTCCTTGTCGGGCCCGTCAACGAATCGACCGCGAACCTGGTCGTCGCCCAGATGCTGTTCCTCGAGTCCGAGAATCCGGACAAGGACATCCATTTCTACATCAATTCTCCGGGGGGCTCGATCGCCGCCGGGTTCGCGATCTACGACACCATGCAGTTCATCAAGCCCGACGTGTCGACGCTGTGCATCGGGATGGCGGCATCGATGGGTGCGTTCCTCCTCGCCGCGGGCGCGAAGGGCAAGCGCTTCGCCCTGCCCAATTCCGATGTCATGATTCATCAGCCGCTGGGGGGCTTCCAGGGCCAGGCGTCGGACGTCGAGATCCATGCCAAGTACATCCTGAGCCTGCGCCAGCGCCTGAACGAGCTCATGGCCTCCCACACCGGCAAGCCCGTCGAGCAGATCGCCCGCGACACCGAACGCGACAATTTCCTCACTGCCGAGCAGGCCCGCGAGTACGGTATCGTCGACAAAGTGTTGCAGAAACGGACCGTCCCCGGGTAAAGTCGACCGAAGGCACCGATCGCGGACATCTCGATGGCGGACAAACCCTCCTCCGGCGACAAGCTTCTCTATTGCTCGTTCTGCGGCAAGAGCCAGCACGAGGTGCGCAAGCTCATCGCCGGCCCGTCGGTGTTCATCTGCGACGAGTGCATCGAGCTGTGCAACGACATCATCCGCGAGGAGGGGAGCGGAACCGAGGCCGCGCGCAGCGACCGCAGCAAGCTTCCGACGCCGCACGAGATCCGCCAGATTCTCGACCAGTACGTCATCGGTCAGGAGCCGGCGAAGAAGATCCTGTCGGTTGCAGTCTACAACCACTACAAGCGGCTGGAGTCCGGCGGCAAGGACGACGAGGTCGAGCTCGCGAAATCGAACATCCTGCTGATCGGGCCGACCGGCTCCGGCAAGACGCTGCTCGCCCAGACGCTCGCAAGACTGCTCGACGTGCCGTTCGTGATCGCCGATGCGACGACGCTGACCGAGGCCGGATACGTCGGCGAGGACGTCGAGAACATCATTCAGAAGCTCCTGCAGAAATGCGACTACGACATCGAGAAGGCGCAGCGCGGCATCGTCTACATCGATGAAATCGACAAGATATCGCGCAAGAGCGACAACCCGTCGATCACCCGCGACGTGTCGGGTGAAGGCGTCCAGCAGGCGCTGCTGAAGCTGATCGAGGGCACGATCGCGAGCGTTCCGCCGCAGGGCGGGCGCAAACATCCGAACCAGGAGTTCGTCCAGGTCGACACGACGAACATTCTGTTCGTCTGCGGCGGCGCGTTCGACGGCCTGGAGAAGATCATCCGACAGCGCACCGCCAAGACCGGGATCGGATTCGGCGCCGAGGTCGTCTCCCCCGACGATCGCCGCAGCGCGACGATGCTGCTGCGCGAGACCGAGCCCGAGGACCTGATCAAGTTCGGGCTGATTCCCGAGTTCGTCGGACGCCTGCCGGTCGTCGCGACGCTCGACGAGCTCGACGAGACCGCACTGATCCAGATCCTCGTCGAGCCGAAGAACGCGCTGATCAAGCAGTACCAGAAGATGTTCCGGATGGAGGGCGTCGAGCTCGAGGTCCGCGAGCTCGCCTTGCGGGCCATCGCGCGCAAGGCGCTCGCGCGCAAGACCGGGGCTCGCGGCCTGCGCTCCATCCTCGAGCTGGTGCTGCTCGACGTGATGTACGACCTGCCGTCGATGTCGAACCTTGCACGCGTGGTCGTCGACGAATCGACGATTGCGAACGACGGCAAGCCGCTGCTGATGTTCGCCGACGCGCCCAAGGTGGCGTCGGCCCAGTAGCCCGACGGGGCGCCCGGCTGGCCGGGACTGCGCGCCGCGAATTCGCCGCCAATCCGCCGCGCCCGGCGCTGCCCGAGTTCACGGTAGCGGGCGCTGCGCTCGCGGGCACCGGCATAATCCGGTGCATGTCCCGCGGATAACCCGTTGCCCCAGCAGGGTTTCCGGGTTTCCGAACCGGTTTGCTTGACAGTGCCGGCCGGCGGCCCCATTTTGCGATTCGAACCCTCAAATGAGACGCGCATGTCCAACGACCCGATTCCCCAGACCGACCTGACCGTGCTGCCGCTGCTGCCGCTGCGCGATGTCGTCGTGTTTCCGCACATGGTGATCCCGCTGTTCGTAGGGCGCCCGAAGTCGATCAAGGCGCTCGACGTCGCGATGGACGCCGGCAAGCACATCCTCCTGGTCGCGCAGAAGCAGGCGGCCAAGGACGATCCGACGGCCGAGGACCTGAATGACATCGGCAGCGTAGCGACGGTGCTGCAGATGCTGAAGCTGCCCGACGGTACGGTCAAGGTGCTGGTCGAGGGAACGCAACGCGCGCGCATCCTCGGGGTCGAGGAGCGCGGCGAATACCTCGCTGCGGAGGTCCAGCCGATACCCGGCGAGCCGGGCGCCGCGCACGAGGTCGAAGCGATGCGCCGGGCGCTGCTCACCCAGTTCGACCAGTACGTCAAGCTCAACAAGAAGATCCCGCCCGAGATCCTGACGTCGATGTCCGGAATCGACGACGGTGGCCGGCTGGCCGACGCGATTGCCGCGCACTTGCCGCTGAAGCTCGAGCAGAAGCAGCAGATCCTCGAGATGAGCGATGTCGCCAAGCGGCTCGAGCACCTTCTGGGCCTGCTCGAGGGCGAGGTCGACATCCTGCAGGTCGAGAAGCGCATTCGCGGCCGCGTCAAGCGGCAGATGGAGAAGAGCCAGCGCGAGTACTACCTGAACGAGCAGGTGAAGGCGATCCAGAAGGAGCTGGGGGAAGGTGACGAGAACGCCGACCTCGAGGAGATGGAAAAGAAGGTCAAGGGCGCGAAGATGTCGCGCGAGGCCGAGGTCAAGGCGATGGCCGAGCTGAAGAAGCTCAAGATGATGTCGCCGATGTCCGCCGAAGCGACGGTCGTGCGCAACTACATCGACACGCTGCTCGCGCTGCCCTGGCGCAAGAAGAGCAAGATCAGCAAGGACCTCGCCAACGCGGTCAAGGTCCTCGACTCCGACCACTACGGCCTCGAGAAGGTGAAGGAACGGATCATCGAGTATCTGGCGGTCCAGCAGCGCGTCGACCGCCTGAAGGCGCCGATCCTGTGCCTCGTCGGGCCGCCAGGCGTTGGCAAGACGTCGCTCGGCCAGTCGGTTGCCAAGGCGACCGGGCGCAAGTTCGTCCGGATGAGCCTGGGCGGAGTCCGCGACGAGGCCGAAATCCGTGGACACCGGCGTACCTACATCGGCTCGATGCCCGGCAAGATCCTGCAGAACATGAGCAAGGTCGCGGTGCGCAACCCGCTGTTCCTGCTCGACGAAGTCGACAAGATGGGCCAGGATTTCCGTGGTGACCCTTCGTCGGCGCTGCTGGAAGTGCTCGATCCCGAGCAGAACAACACGTTCGTCGATCATTACGTCGAGGTCGAGTACGACCTGTCCGACGTGATGTTCGTCGCCACGGCGAACACGATGAACATCCCCGCGCCGCTGCTCGACCGGATGGAGGTGATCCGCCTCTCCGGCTATACCGAGGACGAGAAGATCGCGATTGCCAAGCAGTACCTGCTGGCGAAGCAGATCAAGGGCAACGGGTTGAAGCCCGAGGAGCTGCATGTCGCCGAGAGCGCGCTGCGCGACATCGTGCGCTACTACACGCGCGAGTCCGGCGTGCGGAACCTCGAGCGCGACATCAGCAAGATCTGCCGCAAGGTCGTCAAGGGGCTGCTGCTGAAGCAGAGCGAGGGCAAGGCGCGCACCGCGCGCGGCCCGGTCGAGGTCAACTCGAAGAATCTCGACAAGTACCTCGGCGTGCGGCGCTTCACCTACGGGATCGCCGAGCGCAGGAACCAGGTCGGCCAGGTCACCGGGCTCGCCTGGACCGAGGTCGGCGGCGACCTGCTGACGATCGAGGCGGTCGCGCTGCCGGGAAAGGGCAAGACGACGTCGACCGGCAAGCTCGGCGAGGTGATGAACGAGTCGATCGCGGCCGCGCTGTCGGTGGTCCGCCATCGGTCGAAGCAGCTCGGCATTCCGGTCGACTTCTACACCAAGACCGACCTGCACGTGCACCTGCCCGAAGGCGCGACGCCCAAGGACGGTCCATCCGCGGGCGCGGCGATCGTCACGGCGATCGTGTCGATCCTTACGGGAATCCCCGTGCGCTGCGACGTGGCGATGACCGGCGAGATCACGCTGCGCGGCGAGGTGCTGCCGATCGGCGGCCTGAAGGAGAAGCTGCTCGCGGCAGGACGCGGCGGAATCAAGACCGTGCTGATCCCCGAGGAGAACGTGAAGGACCTGGCCGAGATTCCCGACGAGATCAAGAATCGCCTCGACATCCATCCGGTGCGGTGGATCGAGCAGGTGCTCGAGCAGGCGCTGGAACGCCAGCCGAAGCCGATACAGGCTGACGCCGACAAGCCCGAACCCGCGGCAGTGCCACCCGCTGCGACGGGTGACGACAAGAGCGCGGTCATCAAGCACTGACGTGCATCGCAGCGGCGAGGGTGGGCGACGTTTCGCCCGCTCCCGTTCCGGCGCGCTCGGCGCGAAGCCGCCCGCGTATGTCGCGTGAGTCTTGACACCCGGAAAACGCGGGGGCTATAAGTGCCGCTGGGTGCCGCGCGCGCACCGTCGTGTTCCCTTCCCGATTCGAGTCGCGCCTTGCTCCCCGGCGCGGTCGTCACGTTCCCTGAAAGGAATCTTCCGTGAACAAAGCCGAAATGATCGATGCGATCGCACGTCACGCCGACATCTCGAAAGCCGCTGCCGGGCGCGCGCTCGACGCGACCATCGGCGCGATCACGGCCTCGCTGCGCAAGGGCGACATCGTCACGCTCGTCGGTTTCGGATCGTTCTACGTCGGCAAGCGCAGTCCGCGCGCAGGCCGCAATCCGCGCACCGGCGCGGCGATCAGGATCAAGGGCGCGAAAGTGCCGAAGTTCCGCGCTGGAAAAGCGCTCAAGGATGCGCTAAACTGACGAGCTTCGCAGCGCGGGGCGGGACGGCCCGGTTCCGGGTGCTTAGCTCAGCGGTAGAGCGTCGCCCTTACACGGCGAATGTCGGCGGTTCGATCCCGTCAGCACCCACCAACTCGCGGCGGGAGCGGGAGCGCCGGCGACGCGATGGAGTCAGAGGAGTGGTAGTTCAGTTGGTTAGAATACCGGCCTGTCACGCCGGGGGTCGCGGGTTCGAGTCCCGTCCACTCCGCCAAGATTCGGTATCGAGGGGCGAACGCGAGTTCGCCCTTTTTCATGATCCTTCGAACGCGCGCAGCGCTTCTGTGCCAACGGGGCTCCCATGTTCGATCTACTTCACAAGCACAAGACCTTCGCGCAGATGGTCCTCGCCCTGGTCACGCTGCCATTCGCGTTCTTCGGAGTCGATTACTACTTCCGGAGCAGTGGATCAGCCACCGTCGTCGCCACTGTCGGCGGCAGCAAGATCGAGCAGCGCGAGTACGACAACCTGTTGCGCGACCAGCAGGCGCGGATGCGCCAGGCGCTGGGCGCCCGCTACGATCCGGCGATGCTCGACACGCCGGCGGTGCGCTACGCGCTGCTCGACCAGCTCGTCAACCAGCGGTTGCTCGAGAATCTCGGGAGCGCCGAGCATTTTCGGGTGACCGACGGGCAGCTACGGCAGTTCATCGCAGCGCTGCCCCCGTTCCAGGAGGACGGGAAGTTTTCCGCGACCAAGTACGCCGAGGCGCTCGCCGGGCAGGGGATGACGCCCCTGCAGTTCGAACAGCGCGTTCGCGGCGAGCTCCAGCTGTCGCCGTTGCAGGATCCGATCGTCGGCGGCAGCTTCGCTGCGCAGGCGGCGGTGCGTCATTACCTGGCGCTCGCCGAGCAGAAGCGCGAGGTCGCAGTCGCGTCCGTCGAGGCGGCGCCTTTCGAGAAATCGGTCGCCGTCACCGGCCCCGAGATCAGGGCGTACTACGACAAGAACCCGGGGGACTTCCAGACCCAGGAGGTCGCGAAGATCGAGTACCTGACGCTGTCGCAGGACGCGCTCGCCGCGCAGATGACGATCGATCCCGCCGAGGTCAGGCACGCCTACCAGGCGAATGCCAGGCAGTACACGACCGCCGAGGAGCGCCAGGCTTCGCACATCCTGGTCGCGGTCAAGCCCGACGCGTCGGCGGCCGAGAAGGCCGCGGCGAAGGCCAGGGCGACGATGATCCTCGAGAAGGCCCGGGCGAAGCCCGAGGAGTTCGCGGCGCTGGCGAAGGAATACTCGCAGGATCCGGGCTCCTCCCAGCAAGGCGGGGACCTGGGGTCGTTCGCGCGCGGTTCCATGGTGAAGCCGTTCGAGGATGCGGTGTTCGCCGCGAAGGTCGGCGACATCGTCGGACCGGTCGAGACCAGCTTCGGCTACCACATCATCAAGGTGACCGGCGTCACGCCGGCGCACGTGCAGACATTCGACGAGGTCAAGGGGCGCATCGAAGCGGAACTGCGGCGCCAGAAAGCGACGCAGAAATTCGCGTCCGCTGCCGAGCAGTTCCAGAACCTGGTCTACGAGCAGGCCGATTCGCTCGCCGGTGCCGCCAAGGCGCTCGACCTCAAGGTCGAGACGACTTCGTTGATCACTCGGGCGCAGATCCAGCAGCTCGCCCTGGGCAACGAGAAGTTCGTGAAGGCGCTGTTCTCACCCGATTCGCTGCAGGCCAAGCGCAACACCGAGGCGATAGAGGTGGCGCCCAACACCCTGATGGCAGGACGCATCCTCGAGTACAAGCCGGCGACGCTGCGGTCCTTTGCCGACGTCGAGGACGACATCCGCAAGCTGCTGGTGCACCGTGCGGCGAGCGCGCTGGCGCAGAAGGCCGGGCAGGACAAGCTCGCGCTGCTCGCCCAGGGCAAGACCGACGCCGAGGTCGGTGTCCGGTTCGGGACACCGGTGACCCTCGATCGAAGCCAGGCGCAAGCCGGATTTCCCGCCGATGCGCTGAAGTTGGTCTTCGAGGCAGATGCGCGCAAGCTTCCCGCGTATGTCGGAACCGCCGGTGCCGGCGGCGACTTTTCGATCTACAGGATCGACAAGGTCGTCGACGCGCCCGCGCCCGATGCCGCCAAGCTCGCGAGCGTCGGGGTGGCGGTCGGCAGCGAGATCGGCCGCGAGATGATGACGGCCTACCTCGCGAGCCTGCGCGCAGGCACCGAGGTGAAGATCAACCAGGCGGTGCTCGAGAAGAAGCAGCAACAATGACGGCGGGCGTCCGGTCGCGGCGTCACGAACCGCACTTGTTGTCGCGCATCCAGGCGTTCAGGCGGTCGCTCTCACGCTGCCGCGACGCCTCGTCCATCGCCTCGCGCTCCCCCTTGGCGTTGTAGCGATAGATCGCCATCTGGTTGTCGGCGAGTTGCCGCAGATTGGAGCGCGCCTGGGCGCAGCCCTGGTTGCGCTGCTGCTCGCTCTTGCGGGCCTGTTCGGATTTGGCGAGCGCCTGCGCCTCGTCGGCCTGTCGCTTGCGGAAACCCGCTTCCTGCTGCGCGAGCTCCTTCGCCGCGTTCGGATTGGCGGGCGGTGGCGCTGCCTGCATTTGCCGGCCCTTGATATCGGCCGGCGGTGGCTGGTCCGAATACACGACGCGCCCCTGCGCATCGGTCCATTTGTAGAGGGCGGCCGCCGCATTGCCGGCGAAGGTCAGCGCCAGGATGAGCAGCAGCGATGCGGGTGCGGAAAGCCTCGACATGGCAAACCCCTCACTTTTATGACAATGGCAAGTTACCGCCGCGGCACCTGCGGCGTCAATCGGCCGGTGTACCGGGAGGCGCGCGACGCGCGTGGCTGTCGCGGTTCCGGTACGTCGTCCCGCGTCGGCGGACACGGCGTTGCTCAGCGCGGGAAGGGCGCAGCGGCTGCACCGGTATAATCCATTTTTGCGCACAGGAGAAACTATGCGTGTCGTCCGCAAGGCGCTGACGTTCGACGACGTACTTCTCGTTCCCGCCCATTCGCTGGTCGTTCCCCGCGACGTCTCGCTCGCGACCCGCCTGACCCGTACGATCACCCTCAATGTGCCGCTCCTGTCGGCGGCAATGGATACGGTGACCGAATCCCGCCTTGCCATCGCCATCGCGCAGGAAGGCGGGCTGGGCATCATCCACAAGAACATGCCGCCGGCCCGGCAGGCCGCCGAGGTCGCGAAGGTCAAGCGCTTCGAGAGCGGGGTGGTCAAGGATCCGATCACGATCCCGCCATCGATGTCGGTGCGCCAGGTCCTCGCCCTGACCCAGCGGCACCGGATTTCGGGGCTGCCGGTCGTTTCCGGCCGGCAGGTCGTCGGTATCGTCACCAACCGCGACCTGCGCTTCGAAATCAATCTCGACCAGCCGGTCTCCAACATCATGACACCGGCCGACCGGCTGGTGACCGTTCCGGAAGGCACCGAGCTCGAGACCGCCAAGGAGTTGATGCACCGGCATCGCCTCGAGCGCGTGCTGGTCCTCAATGCCGAGCGCGAGCTGCGCGGGCTCATCACCGTCAAGGACATCCTCAAGGCGACCGAGCACCCGAGCGCGTCGAAGGATGAGCACGGCCGGCTGCGCGTCGGCGCCGCGGTCGGCACCGGCGGCGACACCGAGGAGCGTGTCGAGGCGCTGGTCGGCGCGGGCGTCGACGTCGTCGTCGTCGACACTTCGCACGGGCACTCGCAGGGGGTGCTCGACCGAGTCCAATGGATCAAGAAGCGCTATTCGAGGGTGCAGGTCATCGGCGGCAACATCGCGACGACCGCGGGCGCGAAGGCGCTCGCTGACCACGGGGCCGATGCGGTGAAGGTCGGCATCGGGCCCGGCTCGATCTGCACCACGCGCATTGTCGCAGGCGTCGGTGTTCCTCAGATCACGGCGATCCAGGATGCGCTCTCGGGCGTCGCGGGCGTGGACGTCCCGCTGATCGCCGACGGGGGTGTCCGCTGGTCGGGGGACATCGCCAAGGCGATCGCCGCCGGGGCGTCGGCAGTCATGCTGGGGAGCCTGTTCGCGGGCACCGAGGAAGCCCCGGGCGACATCGAGCTCTACCAGGGCCGCTCGTACAAGAGCTATCGCGGCATGGGTTCGATCGGGGCGATGCAGCAGGGCAGCTCGGACCGCTATTTCCAGGATGCCGAGGGTGAGGGTGCGGCCGAGAAACTCGTCCCCGAGGGCATCGAAGGTCGTGTCCCCTACAAGGGGGCGCTGTCGCCGGTGATCCTGCAGCTCATGGGTGGGTTGCGGGCCGCGATGGGCTATTGCGGCGCCATGACGATCGGCGACTTGTCGACGCGTGCCGAGTTCGTCGAGATCACTTTCGCAGGCGTGCGTGAATCGCACGTCCACGACGTGCAGATCGTCAAGGAAGCGCCGAACTACCGCGTCGAATAGTCGATGGCAGCCGTTTCGCATTCGAAGATCCTGATCCTCGACTTCGGCGCGCAGTACACGCAGCTCATCGCTCGCCGCTTGCGCGAGACGCAGGTCTACTGCGAGATCCATCCGTACGATGTCGGCGAGGCCTTCATCCTCGGATTCGGCGCCCGCGGCATCGTGCTTTCGGGGGGTCCGTTGAGCGTCACCGAAGGTGATACCCCGCGTGCTCCCGACGCCGTTTGGTCCGCCGGCGTGCCGGTGCTCGGCATCTGCTATGGCATGCAGACGATGGCGGCGCAGCTGGGCGGACGCGTCGAGCAGGGCCGGATCCGCGAATTCGGGCATGCCGAGGTGCGCGCGCGCGGTCACACCGCGCTCTTTCGCGGCCTCGAGGACCGACGCAACACCGATGGGCACGGGCTGCTCGACGTCTGGATGAGCCACGGCGACAAGGTCGTCGAACTGCCTCCGGGTTTCAGGCTCGCGGGCTCGTCGCCGGCCTGCGCGATCGCCGCGATGGCCGACGAGTCGCGTCACTACTACGGCGTGCAGTTCCATCCCGAGGTGACGCACACGCGCCAGGGCGCGGCGATCCTCGGCCGCTTCGCGCACGACGTCTGCGGCTGTGGCCACGACTGGAACATGCACGACTATGTTGCTGAAGCGATCGCTTCGATCCGCGCGCAGGTCGGCGAAGACCAGGTGCTGCTGGGGCTCTCGGGCGGGGTCGACTCCTCGGTGGCTGCGGCGCTGATCCACCGCGCGATTGGCGACCGGCTCACCTGCGTGTTCGTCGACCACGGCCTGCTGCGCCAGAACGAGGCCGAACAGGTGATGGACACGTTCGCCTCCCACCTCGGCGTGCGCGTGATTCATGTCGATGCGGGCGAGGAGTTCTTCGCCGCGCTCGCCGGCGTCCATGATCCCGAGCAGAAGCGCAAGGTGATCGGACGCCTGTTCGTCGACGTGTTCCAGCGCGAGGCGTCGAAGATCCGGGGCGTG
>DASYXO010000161.1:0-3654 GCA_035934825.1 Casimicrobiaceae bacterium | reverse complement strand
GCTCGAGCGCGCTCTTTGCCTCACCGTCGAGACCGAGCCGCTGGAGCGCCGGTTGAGGGATGCGCAGCGCGACGGCAGGATCGACGCGCAGCTCGCGCCGGGCGAGGACGGCTCGCGGCTCGCCGAGCGCGCGGTCGCTGCCGGCGTCATCACGCCTGCCGAAGCCGCATTGCTCGGCGCCCAGCGCGAACTGGTCGCACGCGTGGTGCGCGTCGACGATTTCGCGCAGGACCTCGGCACGTCGCTGCTCGAGCAGGATCGTGCCGGGTTCGGCCGCCCCCCGATCACGGCACCCGCGCCGGCGAGCCTCGCACAGAGGCGCGCGGTTGCCAACGAGGGATTCCGCTGACCGGATCGCCTACGCGCAGCGCATGAAGCCCATCTACGTCATCGACGGCGCGCGCACGCCGTTCCTCAAGGCGCGCAACCGACCGGGCCCCTTCGCCGCGTCGGATCTCGCGACCGACGCCGGCCGCGCGCTGCTGCTGCGCCAGCCGTTCGAGCCCCCCGAGCTCGACCAGGTGATCCTGGGTTGCGCGGCGCCCGCACCCGACGAGGTGAACATCGGGCGCGTCGTCGCGCTGCGCATGGGCTGCGGCCACAAGGTCCCGGGCTGGACGGTCATGCGCAACTGTGCATCGGGCATGCAGGCGATCGACTCGGCGATCGATTCGATGCGCAGCGGGCGCTCGGAGCTCGTGCTCGCCGGGGGGGTCGATGCGCTGTCGCGTGCACCACTGCTGTTCTCGGATGCGATGGTGGCATGGCTTTCGAGCTGGTACGCCGCGAAATCGCTTGGCCGGCGCGCGGCGCTCATCGCGCAGTTCCGCCTGCACGACCTCGCGCCGGTGATCGGGCTGATGAAAGGCCTGACCGACCCCGTCGTCGGACTGCTGATGGGTCAGACGGCCGAAAACCTCGCCTGGCGTTTCGGGATCACGCGCGCCGAAATGGACGCATATTCGTCCCGCAGCCACCAGCGCGTTCTCGCCGCGCAGCGCGAGGGCCGCTTCGCAGGCGAGATCGTCGCGCTCTACGACCGCGGCGGGAGCGCCTATCCCGCCGACGACGGCGTGCGCGAGGATTCGACGCCGGAGAACCTCGCGCGCCTGAAGCCGTTCTTCGACCGCAAGTACGGCAACGTCACCGCGGGCAACAGCTCGCAGGTGACCGACGGCGCGGCCTGGGTCGTGCTGGCGACCGACGAGGCGGTGCAGAAGCATGGACTGAAGCCACGCGCACGCATCGTCGACACCCAGTGGGCCGCGCTGGACCCGGCGCAGATGGGGCTGGGCCCCGTGTACGCCGCCACGCCGCTGCTGACGCGTCAAGGCATGGCGCTGGCGGATGTCGATGCCTGGGAGATCAACGAGGCTTTCGCCGCACAGGTGATCGCATGCCTGCGCGCTTGGGAAAGCGACGACTTCTGCCGCGACGAGCTGGGGCTGCCCGGCGCGCTTGGGGCGATCGACGCCGGTCGCCTCAATGTCGACGGCGGCGCAATCGCATTGGGTCATCCGGTCGGCGCCTCGGGAGCGCGGATCGTGCTGCATCTGCTGAACGTGCTCGAGCGCAGCGGCGGCCGTCGCGGAATCGCCGCGATCTGCATCGGCGGCGGACAGGGTGGCGCGATGCTGGTCGAACGCGTCGGCTGAACGTTGGGTTTCGATGGCTGCGCGCGATTGGCGCGGTGCGCCGAAGCCGTAGATCGAATCCAAAGCGGGGGATCGCAGGTGGAGCACTGGAGCATCATGCAGGGTGCCGACGGGATCGCGTGGCTCGCCTTCGACAAGGCCGGCACGGCGACCAACACGCTGTCGACGTCGACGCTGGCCGAGTTGAACGAGGTGCTTGATCGGCTCGATCGCGAACCACCCACAGGGCTGGTGATCCGGTCGGCCAAGCGTTCGGGCTTCATCGCCGGCGCCGACGTCGACGGGTTCGGCGACATCGGCGATGCCCAGGCAGCGCGCGCGCTGGTCGAGCGCGGCTGGAACGCGTTCGAGCGGCTGGCGCGCGCGCCGTATCCGACACTGGCGCTGATTCGCGGCTTCTGCCTGGGGGGCGGGCTCGAGCTGGCACTGGCTTGCCGCTACCGCGTCGTCGTCGACGAGCCGTCGACGCGCCTCGGCCTGCCCGAGGTGATGCTGGGCATCGTGCCGGGCTGGGGCGGCATCCGGCGACTGCCACGGCTCGTCGGCGGCCCCGCCGCCCTTGACCTGCTGCTGACCGGCAAGACCGTCGACGCACGCAAAGCGAGGAGGCTGGGCCTCGCCGACGAATGCGTCCCACCGCGCATCATGGACAACACAGCGCGCTGCGTGCTGCTCGCGCAGCCCGCAGCGCGCAGCCTCCCCTTTCCGCTGTCGCTGACGCTGACGGCACCGGCGCGCCGGTTCATCGGTAACCAGGCGAGGCAGCAGGTGGCGCGGCGTGCGCGCCGGGAGCACTATCCGGCGCCGTACGCGATCATCGATCTGTGGCAGCGCTACGACGGCAATGCGCTGGCGGCACCCCCTGGCGATCCTGCCGCAATCGACACACTGCTGGCTACGTCCACGGCGGCGAACCTGATCCGGGTGTTCCACCTGCAAGAGCGCCTGAAAGCGCTCGGCAAGGCCTCCGGATTCCCGGCCGCGCGCGTGCACGTCGTCGGCGCCGGAACCATGGGCGGCGACATCGCCGCGTGGTGTGCGCTGCGCGGGATGACGGTCACGTTGCAGGACCAGGACGCGCAGCGCCTGTCGCCCGCGATTAAGCGCGCAGCGAAGCTCTACTCCGATCGCCTGAAGGATCCCCGCCTTGCGCGCGACGCCCTGGACCGGCTGATTCCCGACGTCGGCGGCCATGGCGTCGCGCACGCCGACGTCGTCATCGAGGCGATCTTCGAGAACGTCGACGCCAAGCGCGCGCTGTTCGCCGAGCTCGAGGCGCGCGCGCGGCCAGACGCGATCCTCGCCACCAACACGTCGTCGATTCCGCTCGAGGACATCGCGGTCGCGCTGCGCCATCCATCGCGTCTGATCGGCCTGCATTTCTTCAACCCGGTCGCAAGGATGATGCTGGTCGAGATCGTCGCCGGGCGCGACAGCGATCCGGCACTCGCCGCCCGTGGCGCTGCGTTCGCGCGCGCGATCGACAAGCTGCCGCTGCCGGTGAAGAGCGCGCCGGGATTCCTGGTCAACCGCGTGCTCGCGCCATACCTGATGAGCGCGATGCGCTGCGTCGACGAGGGCATAGCGTCCGAGAGCGTCGATGCCGCGGCCGTCGAGTTCGGCATGCCGATGGGGCCGATCGAGCTTGCCGACACCGTCGGCCTCGACATCTGCGTCGCCGTCGGCCGCATATTGGGCAGTGACGCCGAGGTGCCGCGCAGGCTTGCCGAGCATGTCGCGGCGGGCCATCTCGGGAAGAAGACCGGGCAGGGCTTCTACTCCTGGAGCGAGGGCAAGCCGCGAAAACGGGCGGCAGGCGCGGTTCCGGCCGGTCTCGCGCAGCGGCTCGTCGACCCGCTCGTCGCCGAAGCGCAGGCGACGCTCGCGCTGGGGATCGTCGCCGATGCGGACCTGGTCGATGCCGGCGCGATCTTCGGCGCGGGATTTGCGCCCTTCCGCGGCGGGCCGCTGCACTACGCGGGCAGCGCTGGCGCGGGGC
>DASYXO010000139.1:0-2319 GCA_035934825.1 Casimicrobiaceae bacterium | reverse complement strand
ACGGCGCTGGTGCGCCTCACCGATGGCGGGCGCACCTACTGGCACGACCCAACACGACGGTCGCGGCGGGCTCCGCGGATTGCCCATCTTCTGCCGAACTTCGACGAATACGTCGTCGGCTTCCGCGATCGCACGGCCATCGCGGAGCGGCTACTCGGAACCCGACCGCGCCACAAGGTGGATGGGCTCATCGGACATGTGGTGGTCGTCGATGGCCAGATTGTCGGGGGCTGGCGGCGCACACTCGGCAAGACCCTGGACATTCAACTGCAGCTACTCGTGCCGCTCACGGCGCTCGAGCACGATCTGGTGCGTCGCGCCGCACAGCGCTTTGGAAAGTTTCTCGGGACTGCGGCACGAATCCGCAAACGCGGCTAGGGATTACGGGATGCGAATGCCGCCCGTGACCTTCTTCAGCTGTTGCTCGAGCCGCTGCTGTGCCGCCTCGATCGCCTGACGTGCCTGGCCGATCTCGGTGGTGGCTTGCGTCTTCACCTGCGTCACCCGCGCCCGCACCGGCGCGACACTCGAATCGGCGAAGCGGTCGACGCGCGCGCGCACCGTCGCCTCGGCGGCGGCGACCTTGTCCCCGATCGCGGCGCGCAGCCCGTCGGCGACCGCTGCGTCCAGGTTGGACCGCACGTGCAGCTCGGGCCGGCTCAGCGTGCCGCCCAGCTCGGCGGTCAGGTCCAGGTGATCGATGCGGGAGACGACCTGCCACAGCAAGTCCGCCGCCGGGCCCCCGGGACCGCCGCTGTCACGCTGCCACGCCGCCCGCGGGGCGAGCACCTGCCAGCGCCCACGGAGCGAATCCCCGTACAGCGAAAACCCCAGCGTCAGGTCGCCCTTTCCCGGCGTGACGCGAATCGGCAACCCGGGGATGTGAATGTCGGGGATCGAAACGTTCTGGATGGTGCCACCGATCGCGTCGCGCGGAGTGTCGTGGACATGATCGAAGACGGCATCCGCGGATAACGTCGGCGCCCGCAGCTCGAACGTGGTGGGACGGCCGTACAGAGCCGGCGCGCTCGTCAACCCGCGCAGCCGGCCGGAGTAGGGCCGCACCGCGCTGTCCGCACCCAGCAGCAACGACACATCCGCGTCGCGCAGCAGGAATCCCGGCAACGCGTGCTCGCGGGGGAACTGCACCGAGACGCCCCGGCGGCGCGCCGGCGCGGGCTCGGCATGGGGTTTCAGACCAGGAGGCATGTACTCGCGGGCCAGCTGCGTGTAGTAGAGCGCGCGCTGGAACTTGGCCACGGCTTCCGGACCGAACAGCACCCAGGCGATGGCACTGGCGTCGATCGGCGGCAGCCGCACCAGGGTCTTCGCGAACGCGTAATCTCGCTGCCGCGCCGTAGCGAGCGCGGCGAGGCTCTGATCGAGCGACGTCGCGCCGGCCTGCACGTCGCGCTCGAGCGACAGTACCCGGTCGTGGGTTTGCTTCACCCGGTCGATGGTGCGGCGGGCGTCACGCAGCAGCGCGAGGTCGGTCGGTTTCGCGCCCTGTAGGCGCTGGGCGAATGCGACGGCGGAATCGGCGGTCGCCTGCACATCCAAAGCGCCGAGCTGCACTGCCCAGGCACGCGCGTTCGAATCGGCGTGCGCCGTGAGCGACTCGGCCGCCTGCACGGTCTCGAGCTTACGCGGATCGAGGCTGTCGATGCTGAGCGCGCCTGTGGCAAGCTGCAGCAGCGGCACCTGCAGTGCCGGCTGCGCCGCCCACGACCGGACGTTGGCCATGATCTGCGCGGTGGCGCTCTCACCGTGGGAGGGCACGAAGCCGCTGGTCGTTCGCTTCGTCCCGAACCGCATCCCGGTCGCCGCCAGGCGGTCGATCGCCACTTTCTTCTCGAACAGCGGCGCGACGTCGAGCTGGGCGACGAGCTGATCGGCTTCCATCAGGTTCTTCAGGGAGTCGAACGGGCTTGCCGCGACGAGCCCCGAGATCGTCACGTTGCCACGCGTCAGCGCGATGTGCAGCGATCGCACCTCCACGCGAGCGCCGAGCAGCGCCGTTCCACCGCGCTCGACGGCGATCCGCCCCAGGCGGTCGGCGAGTAACAGCCACGCCACCACGACCAGGACCAGGAACAGCGCGAAGGGAACGATCGCGCGCCAGCGAAACATCCGAGTCTCAGGCACTGGGCCGGAACAGGCGATAGATGCCGAACAGCCGGGAGGCGGTGATGGCGCGGTACAGTGCGCTGTTCCTGACGCGTTCGCCGAGCGTCTCGCGGTAACGCCGCACGCCCCAGCGGCTGCCGAAATAGATCGGTGCGAAAAGCACAAGCGACGTGACGAGACTGCCCAACACCA
>DASYXO010000137.1:0-4352 GCA_035934825.1 Casimicrobiaceae bacterium | reverse complement strand
TTGTCATAGAGCGTACGGGCGGGCATGGCGCGGCGGCGCTGGGCCCTCCAACGATGGTCGAATGTTGATTCTACCGGGTCGCGGCGGCCGCTCTGCCGCGGGCGCTTGACTTGCCCATGCCGATCCGGCACGGCGTCCATGCGCGCGGCCATCCATTCGCGTTCCTCGTAAGGCGCCTGCGGATTGTTTTCCGATGGAGCCGCTCATAGGATTCCCCGGACGGGCATCCGATCCGTTCGCAAACGGACGAATCGTTGATCGAGGTGCTTCGAAGGAGGCGATGATGCGTGTCCGCTCGTTGGTCGGTGCGGTCCTCGGATTGATGCTGGGGTTGGCGTCCCTGCCGTCGATGGCGCAGCTCTGCACGGCACATATCGATCAATGGACGGGAAAGTGCGTGGGCGGGTGCTCGGGATTCTACGCATACAAGGCCACCTGCTATGGCTGCAATACATGCGTATTGTGCGGGGGCTGCATTCCGCTGGGTCCGCAAGACGCCGCGGCCCCGAAAGCCACCGATGCCCAGTCGCTGCCCGTTGTCCTTGCCACCGGCGAGATGCTTGCGATCCCCGACGCCGAAATCCGGCGAATCGCGGTTGCAAACCCCTGGATAGCGGCTTCGATCATTGCGCTGCGAGACATGGGCTCGAACGCGGTCCTGGCGGCCGGCGACGCACATTTTTCGCGCGGTCCGACGGAGGCGTCGATCGCGTACATGCTCGACGGCGGCGCCGACCCGGTGGACGTCGATCGCTCGATGCTGCCGTTTTCCGAGGGATTTCACGCCAGGACGACCTGGCGCCTTGAACGGAGACCGGGGCCCGACGATCGACTCCTGATGTCGTCGGGCGTCATCGACCCGTCCGGACGGCTTCTGTACCGAGTTTACCCGGACATCACGCTGACCCTCGAGGAGGCGTCCACCGATGAGCAGCCAACGACGGGTCATGGCGGCAAGCAAGGCATGGATCGGATGAAACAGGTTCCGGCCGGCCAGCCCCTCCGGCTGCGCTCCTGGAAGGTCGCGGAATGAGACCCATCGCGCGAACCTCGATCGCGCTCGCCTGGGTGACCGCCGGTACGATCGCCGGACAGACCTCGTCGCTCGCCGGGAGCGTGGATCAAGCGCGCGCATTGCAGGTCGTCCAGCGGCATTCGGCGGCGCTCGTAGCTCGCGATCCGGATGCCATGGTCAGCACCGAGCATCCTGCACTGCTCCTTCGATACGGGGGCGAAGCTGCGTACCGCGGGCAGCTCCAGATCCTGTTCGACGCCTACCGGGAACAGGGCCTTGCCAGCGAGGAGCTCGGTACAGCCTCCACCGAGTACATCGACGGTCCGACGCGAATGATCGGGGTCCCCGCGATCAGGAAATTGCGCGATGCGACCGTCGGCATCGTGTACGTGGTCGTCTCCTACGATGCGGGCAATACCTGGACGGTCTTCGATCTTGCGTGTACCGACACGCGCTGGCTGAAGGCGCTCGCCCCGGGCTATGCAGGGGTGCCGAACATTCTCGGACCCGCCCTCGACCCTGATTTCCAGGGCGCGGGGCCGATCGACAGCGACAGGCTGCTGAATTACTTCAGCGCAGACGCCACGCCCCGACCTGCGACGGGCCTACCGTAGACATACCGCAGGCGGCAGCAAAGCGCGCGGCGCAGCGATGCGGCGCGCAGGCAGGGCGGCGATGCCGATCGTCAGCCATGGACCACCGGAACGATCGGAATGCGCCGCTCTTCGACGGCATGGCAGGCGACCAGCGCCGCAGCGTGCGCCGGCAGGAGTTGCGGGACGACACTGCGACAACGCTCGTTCGCGTGCGGACAGCGCGGATGGAACGTGCAGCCGGGCGGCGGCGTCAAGGGATTGGGCACCTCGCCGGCCACCGGCGTGCGCGCCCTGCCGGTCATCGCGAGGTCCGGAATCGCATCGAGCAGCATCCGCGTGTACGGATGCTGCGGACTGTCGAACAACGTCTTCTTGTCGGCAATCTCGACCATCCGCCCGAGGTACATGACGCCGACACGGTCGGCGACGTGATGGACGACGGCGAGGTTGTGTGAAATGAACAGGTAGGTGAGTCCCAGCTCGCGCTGCAGGTCGCGCATCAGGTTCAGCACCTGAGCCTGCACGGACACGTCCAGTGCCGACGTCGGCTCGTCGCAGACCAGGAACTCGGGCTCGCTCGCGAGCGCGCGCGCGATCGAGATCCGTTGCCGCTGGCCGCCCGAGAACTGGTGCGGATATTTCTGGCCATCGGCCGCGGCCAGCCCCACCTGCGACAGCAACGCATCGACGCGCGCGCGTATCGCTTGTCGCCCGGTGATCAGCCGGTGGGCGCGGATCGGCTCGGCGACGATGTCGACGACGCGCCAGCGCGGATTGAGGCTGGCGTAGGGATCTTGGAAGATCATCTGCAGCTTGCGGCGCAGGCCCCGCGACGCCTTCCCCGCGGTGAGTGCGGCCACGTCCTCGCCCGCATAGCTGATCGACCCCGACGACGGAGGATAGAGCCCGACGACGAGCCGCGCGACCGTCGACTTGCCGCAACCCGACTCGCCGACGAGCCCCAATGTCTCGCCACGCCGGATGTCGAAGCTCACGTCGTCGACGGCGTGCAGCAGCTGGCGCGGCTGCCGCCCCAGCGTGCGCGCCAGCCACGGAGGCGACACGTCGAAGACCTTGCCCGCACGGGCGACCTGCAGCAGGACGTCGGGCCGGTCGCTCACGAGCCTACCTTGGTGCTGCGCGAGCCCAGGCTCGGCTCGCGCGCGCCCGGCGCGTGCAGCCAGCAGGCAGCGCGCGTGGCGCCGGCGTCGAGCAATTCGGGGCGCTCGCGCCGGCAGCGATCGAAAGCCTGGGGGCAGCGGGGATGGAACGCGCAACCTGGCGGGATGGCGGTGAGCCGCGGCATCGTGCCGTCGATCTGCACCAGGCGCTCGCGGTCGTCGAGCACCGAAGGGATGGAGCCCATCAGCCCGGCCGTGTACGGATGCTTCGGCGCACGGATGACCTCGGCCACGGGGCCGATCTCGACGATGCGCCCCGCGTACATGACGGCGACGCGATCGGCCGTCTCGGCGATCACCCCCATGTCGTGCGTGACCAGCATCACGGCGGTGCCGTGGTCGCGGCCGAGGCGCTTCAAGAGCGCGATGATCTGCGCCTGGATCGACACGTCGAGCGCGGTGGTCGGCTCGTCGGCGATGACGAGCTGCGGCTGGGCGCAGATCGCGAGCGCGATGACCACGCGCTGCCGCATGCCGCCGGAGAACTGGTGCGGGTAGTGGTCGATGCGCTGCCCGGCCGCCGGAATGCCGACCTCGCCCAGGAGCTCGATCGCGCGCCGGCGCGCGGCGGCATCCCCCAGGTCCAGATGGGTCCGGATCGTCTCGATGAGTTGCCTGCCGACCGAGTACAACGGGTCCAGCGAGGTCAGCGGATCCTGGAAAATCGCGCCGATCCGGCGACCGCGGATCCGGCGCAGCGCTTCCTGGGGCAGATTGTCGATGCGCACGCCGTCGAGCAGGATCTCACCCGCGGCAATGCGCCCCGGCGGCTCGAGCAGGCCGATGATCGCGGCGCCGGTCAGCGACTTCCCGGCGCCCGACTCGCCGACCACGCCCAGGACCTCGCCCGGCGCGATCGCGAACGACACGCCGTCCACCGCGACCAGCGTGCCACGGCGCGTCGGAAACTCGACCCGCAGGTCCCGGACTTCGAGCAGCGGCTCGCTCACGCGGGTCAGCGCAGGCGCGGGTTCAGCGCGTCACGCAGCCAGTCGCCCAGCAGGTTGATCGCGAGCACCATGATCACCAGCGCGAGCCCCGGGAACAGCGTCACCCACCACTCGCCCGAGAACATGAAATCGTTGCCGATGCGGATCAGCGTACCCAGCGAAGGCTCGGTGGCGGGCACGCCGACCCCCAGGAAAGAAAGGGTCGCTTCGGTGATGATCGCGGTCGCGATGTGGATCGTCGCGATGACCAGCACCGGCCCCAGCACGTTCGGCAGGACGTGGCGCGCCATGATCGCCAGCGGATGGATGCCGAACAGCCTCGCCGCCTGGACGTATTCCTTGTTCTTCTCGACCATCGTCGAGCCGCGCACCGTGCGCGCGTACTGCACCCAGCCCGAGACGCCGATCGACAGCACCAGCACCCAGAACGCCATCGAATCGTGCGCGCCCGGGAACACGGCGCGTGCGACGCCATCGATCAGCAGCGCGATCAGGATCGCCGGAAACGAAAGCTGGACGTCCGCCACCCGCATGATGAACGCATCGGTCTTGCCCCCGACGTAGCCCGCGAGCAGTCCCAGCGCGACCCCCAGGCCCATCGAGAACAGCA
>DASYXO010000097.1:0-1788 GCA_035934825.1 Casimicrobiaceae bacterium | reverse complement strand
GTGACTGCCCCAGCGAATCCGCGCCGCCAGTAAGCATCGCGCGCCGCCGCTCAACGGTGATCAACGTCGACACCCTGACCATCGCGTGCGCCGCCGCCTCCGGCGTCCGGCCGCCCAGCGCCGCGCGGCGTACCGGGTCGGTGGCGGGCAGCTCGCGCGCCATGGCTGTGAAGTAGGCCGTGAGCATCGTGGCCTCGACCACCGTATCGACTGGCGCGTCGTTCGTCACCAATCGCTCGACCTGCGCGCGGTTCGCTTCGCGATACGCCGGGAGGCGGGCGCTGTCAGGCTTTGCGCGCTCGACGGGCAGCCGCACCAGCGCCGCCGCCGTGCCGAGGAGTCGTGTGCCGAAAGCGCCGAACGCGTAATAGCGCCGGTGCACATCCAGCCCAGCGAGACGGCGCCGCACGGCCGCAGTCGAGTCCCAGGCAGCGCCGTACAGACGGCGTTGCACCGGGTCCGCCTGGACCTTGGCGCGCAGCGTCCGCTCCCACTCGCGTTTGCGCGCCATTACCTGCGGATCGACGAGGCCCGATTGATAGCCGCGGATCGCTTTCTGGGTGTTCTGCAATCCGAACAGCGTATTGCGCAGCTCCTTCGCGCGCACCGTGTCGGCCGCGGCGATCGACTGGTAGACGGCGATCTCGCGGGCCAGGAGGTCGAGCGTGGCGGGGGATTGCACGTCGCGCAGGAATTCCAGCTGCGCGACGGTGTTGAGGCGTCCCGTCGAGCCGGGGTTGCCGACCACGAAGACGAGGTCCCCTTCCGACGCGCCCTTCGCGCTCCACTGCAGGTGGTCGGTGTGCGCCGGCTGCCCGTCGACGTAGGCGCGCACCATCGACATGTCGAGGTCGTGTCGCGGGAAGGTGAAGTTGTCGGGGTCGCCGCCGAAGAACGCCGTCGACGCTTCCACGGCGAAGACGAGCCGCAAATCGGTGAAGCGGCGGAAGCGGTACAACTTGTACTGACCGCCGCGATACATCGTCACCACCTGACAGAACACGTCCCCCGCACTTCCTTTGCAGCGCTGCTCCAGTCCTCGAATTGCCGTGTTGCGGAGATCGGCCGCCCTGGTCGCCGGCGTACCAGCCGGGACCGCCGCCCCGACGCTGTCGGTGACATCGCTGATCGCCTGCAGCTGGTCGAGCACCATCCCCGCACAGGGTCGCTCATCGGCGCGCGCCGCGGCCACGAATCCATTGGACAACAGATCCTCGCCCGGTTTCGTGACCGCGTCGATGCATTCGCGTGAGCAGTGATGGTTCGTGAGCACGAGGCCGTCGCCCGACACGAACGATGCCGAACAGCCGGGGATCCGCGCCGCCGCGAGACGCACATGGTCGAGCCAGGCCTGGTCGGGATGAAAGTCGTAACGCTTCGCCCAGTACCCGAGCGGCGGGGCGTCGAACGTCCACATCTTTCCGGTTTCGAGACCTGGGTATTCGCTGTTCGTCGGCTGTTGTGCAGTGAGCGGCGCTGCGAACCAGATCATGGCGAGGAGCGAGATTCGAACCTGGCGAGCCATAGGTGACCTCATGAATGTCAGTTGCGTCGAGAGGCGACACCCTGAAGGATGTGCCTCTCAATGCACTGCGCTATAGCGCAGTGCGGTTCGAGGCGCACGCTTCAGCGTGTCGCCAAGTTAGGGCTGCCCGCGCGCCCTGCCCAGCGCGTCGGGACCGAATTTCTCCCGCACCCGATCGATGGCACGCGCCAGCGTGCGGTCCCGCTCGGTTTCGACCGCGCGCTCCCTCTCGAGCAGCGCAAGCTGCGCCTCGCCGCCGGGGC
>DASYXO010000095.1:0-2270 GCA_035934825.1 Casimicrobiaceae bacterium | reverse complement strand
CGATCTCGAGATCACCGAGAGCATCATCATCACCCACCCCGAGCGGGCCGTTGCAACCCTGGTCAAGCTCAAGCAGATGGGCGTCTCGGTCACCATCGACGATTTCGGCACGGGCTATTCGAGCCTGTCGTATCTCGCGCGCCTGCCGTTGCACGGCCTCAAGATCGACCAGCGCTTCGTGCACGGTCTGGGCCAGAATTCCAACGACGACGCGATCACGCAGGCGATCATCGCGATGACACATTCGCTGGGGCTGCGCTGCATCGCCGAAGGGGTAGAGACCGCTGCGCAGTCCGAGTTCCTCAGGAGCCACGGCTGCGAGGAAGCCCAGGGCTTCCTCTATGCTCCGCCGCTGCCCGAGGACGAGTTCCGCGCCTGGTGGCACGAGCGCGAGCGCTCGCTCGCCACGTCGACGCACCAGCCGGGACTATGGCAGTAACGCGAGATCGCGCGGCACATCGACGTCGCGCAACACGCCCGGGTCGTCGACCTCAATCAGCGTAAGGGTTTCGCGACTCGCCGCAACCAGCTCGCGCGCACCCGCGTCGCCCCCCGAGGAGATCAGCGCATCGCGATGCCGCCGCGCGAAGCCTACCGGATGCCCGCGCTTGCCCCGGTATGCCGGTGCGACGATGTCGGCACCCGCCGCAAGCGCCGCCGCGACCGACGCGATCGTGACGGGCCGGATCCAGGGCATGTCGGCAAGCGCCACGACCCAGCCGTCGGCGTCTCGCGCTGCCGACACGCCGCAGGCGAGCGTCGCCCCCATGCCTTGGTCGGCATCCGCACATTCGACGGTCGCCAGGCCCACCGCGAGCATGTCGGCGGCGAGGTCGTGGTCACCCGGGCGCAGCACGACGATCGCCTCGGCGAGCGCCTGCGCGAGATGTGTCGCGGATGCGATGCCGACCGGCGTGCCTGCGGGGACGCCAGCGGCGGGCCGGGGCAAAGGCACAAGCAGCTTGTCCCCGCCGAAGCGCGATCCGCGCCCGGCAGCGAGCAGAATGCCGACGATTCGCATCATTGGGACATGGCGCTGTGCGGCGCAGCGGCGCGCGGCGTCACTCGCGCAACACCCGGGAGCTGCCGCCGTGGATCGCGACGAGCGCTCGCGCGCGAGCAGCAGTCCTGCCTCCCAGTGTTGGCACCGAAGGTCGAGGGCTTGCTTGGTGAGAAAGCGCCTCGCGCAGGCGGCGATGTCGCCCCGGGCGCCGTCGTTGGTCGGAATCGCATCGGGATTCTCGTCGATGGAAAGCATCGGACCGGCGGCCGGCAGCTCGACCGTGACCTTGCCGAGCCCGATGGAATCGTCGGTCGCAACCGCATGCGTCTGGTATATCGTTCCCTTGAAGCCGATGTCGCGCAGCGTCGCCTGAGGCACGACGGCGGGGCCGCCGACGGCGACGGTCGGGATCCCAAGGCGTTGGGCGTCGTCGACGGACCGACCGGCGCGCTGATGCAGTCTCCCTCGATCGGCGTCTTGACGCTCTGGACGGCCCGCGTCGCATCACCGGCATCCGCGAGCGATCTGTAGCCGTCAGTGCCGCCAGCGTCGCCACCAGGGCCAGGGCGACGATCCACTTCATCACGCCCGGCCTCAGGCATTCGTCTTGCAATGGAACGCATCCTAGCAGGGCGCGGCCCAAGCTGCTTGCAGGCGATGTGTCGCCGCCGTAGAGTGTCCGGAGAACAACCCGACGTAGGAGGGCATCATGCGTCGCAGGCTCTATTTCCTCCTGCCCGACCCCGCCAGCGCGCGTGGAATGATGGACGACCTGCTGCTCGCGCGTGTCGAGGAACGACACATCCACATTCTGGCAAGGCGCGGAACGCCGATGGACGGCCTGCACGAGGCGAGCCACCTGCAGAAATCCGATCTTGTGCATGGCGCGCAGGTTGGGCTGGCGCTCGGCACCGTACTCGGACTGGTCGTCGGCGCATTGCTCGTGAGCCTGCTGGTGACCGATGATCGTTGGCAGATCGTGACTGTGCTGGGCGCCGGCCTAGCCGGCGGCCTGTTCGGAAGCTGGGTCGCAAGCATGGTGGGTAGCTCGGTGCCCAACTCGCGGCTGGCGCAGTTCTCGCAGGCGATCGAGCAGGGGAAGCTGCTTGTCATGGTCGACAGTCCCGAGCGCCGCATCGCCGAGATTCGCGAGAACCTGAACCTGCGGCACCCCGAAGCGGAGGATCGAGGCATCGACCCGCACATTCCCGCGTTCCCTTGAATAGGGGTCCGGGGAAGACGCGGAAAATGGGGTCAGAGCCGGGGG
>DASYXO010000094.1:0-13086 GCA_035934825.1 Casimicrobiaceae bacterium | reverse complement strand
CCCGTTTCCTGATGCTCTACCTGGGATTCTTCGCCGGCTTCCTGCTCTACATCGGCGCGTCCGACATCCTTCCGGAAGCGCATTCCCGGGCCAACGCCCGGACCGCCGGCATCCTGATCGGCCTGACCTGTCTGGGTGCAGCTTTCGTATTCGTCGTAGTCCGGGTGGCAGGGTAGCTGCCTCTCCGCCGGCCGGGAGCGGGGTTGAGCAGGACCTTTCAGTAGGTCTTGTATGGCAGGAACTTCCCGCTCATGACGATGCGAACGCGATCGCCTTTAGGATCCGGCTCGCGTTGCAGATCCATGCTGAAATCGATTGCGCTCATGATGCCGTCGCCGAACTCCTCGTGGATCAGCGCTTTCAGCGTCGTGCCGTAGACATTGACGAGCTCGTAGAAGCGGTAGATCAACGGGTCGGTCGGGACGGCAGTCGGGAGCGACCCCTTGTACGGCACTTCCTGCAGCAGCACGACGGCCTCTTTGTCGAGGCCCAGCAGCTTGCCGACGGTCTCCGCCTGCTTCCTCGCAAGGGTCATCTGGCCCAGCAATGCGGCCGTCGTCCATTCCTTGCTCTGGCCCAGCTTGCGGGCGATGTCCGCCCACTTCAGCCCCTTCTTCATCTTCGCGGCGATGATGGCTTCGGTCACGTCGTTGCGCGTCATCTCGTGCTCCTTTGGTTGGGCGAATGCGGTACTGCAGGCTCCAGGGCACGTCTTCGGGTCTGCGCAGCGCAGGTTCAGGATGCGGGCGCGAGGACCCGCAGCAGCCGCCGTTCCGGGATCAGCTCCAGGCGCGCGCCGGAGGCCAGCACCGACGTGATGTCGCAATCGAAGCCCGAGAGCATCGTCAGGTCGGCGAGCGCGGTGCCCTGCGCGATGATCGGATTGACCGAATTGAACACCAGCGCCAGTGGCGTGACGCCGCGCGTTTTCATCTCGTGCAGCATCCACGCGGACGCCACGCCACCCTTGGCCGTGTCGAGCACCAGGATGCGACCGCGATACGATTGTCCAACGAGCTTGTGCGCGGGCCGGGAGAACACACCCCGGATTAGGTCGAGATCGTAGCGGGCCGAAAAGCCGTCCTTGGCGACCAGCGCGATGCCCTCGACGCGCAAACCCATCGCGTGCCGCGCGATGTATTCGCTCCCGCTCATCGGCGGCCCCGCCTGCCTGCGGCCCGCATCGTCGCGCTCATGCCAGCCTCCCCGTGCATCCGGCCTCGACGCACTCCTCCATCGACGCCAGCATCGGCCGGTATCCGTAGCCGCCCAGGATGTTGACCATCTTCGCGCTGTTGGTCACGAGCGACTTCCAGCCGTTGGCCTCGGCGATCTCGCGCGCGTACGACTGATAGAAGCACATGCCGGCGAGCACGGTGCCGCCGGCACCTTCGATGCGCTCGCTCAGTCCCATGCGGTCGGCGTCGGGCTTGATCTGGGGGCTGGTCACGGCAAGCACCGGGATCGTGAAATGTCGTCCGTCACACAGGTCGGCGAGCGCTGCCAGCTCGATCAGCGACAGCTGCGGCCCCGAGAACACGACGACGTCCACCTTGTCGCCAACGCGGTACGTCGATTGCAATGCCAAAGCATCGGCGCGTCCGACGCAGACCTCCGGAATGTCCGCGCCCGCGACGTCCTGCAGGTGTGCCGCCTCGGGCGTCACTCCCGGCATGTGAAACAGCGCGATCGAGCCGAAGCTCGCCATCGCCGCACCGAAGTGCTTCAGCTCGTCGGACCCCGGCGCGCGCCCGATGCCCTCGACGACCGGAACCGCCCAGTAGTTCCCCGCCAGCCGCCCGATCACGCCACCAAGTGCTCCCCATTCGTTCAGCGTCGTCGGTGTCCAGTCGGTGCGCACCCTGAGGGTGGCCTGGCGCTGGCTGTCGAGATGATAGCCATAGCGCGGCGTGCGCCCGGTAAGACCGGCGGCAAGTGCCGAAGGCCCGCCTTCGAAGTTCGACCTCGCCCCGCAGACCGAGTTGGAATAGATCACGACGCCGGTGTCGCCGAATGCCACGTGCTCGGCGCGGGTCGCCGCGAGCACCGTCTGGTAGTTGATGCAGGTGTCGGTCATCATCACGCCGAGCTTGACCAGGGCATCGATCGCCCGCTGCTCGAGATCGAGCATCCAGAGCGCCTGCTTGAGCAGCGCGGCCTTCGAGAAATCCGTGCCGCGCGGATCGGTGATCGTCGGGATGCACACCCTGCGTTCGGTCGCCGAATGGCTTGCCAGCCTCTCGAGCCAGGCGAGCCCGGCTTCGCCGAGGCTCTCGGTGTCGGACATGACGTGCGCCTGCGTGACCGGCACGAAATCCGCGGCGCCGAAGAAATCGCCGACCTTGATCTGGTGCTGCAGGGCGATCTGCCGCACCGGGCCCATCTCGCCCGCGAGCATCGCCTGCTCATGATCCGAAAGCCGCATCTCAGTCCACCGATGCCCCCGAATCGCGCACCGCGTTGCCCCATTTGACGAGCTCGCTCTTCTGGAACCGCGCGAATTCCTCGCGCGTGTCGCCGCTCACGGTCACGCCCTGCGGCACGAGCAGCGCCCGGAAACCCTCGTCGCGCACGACGGCGTTGATCGCGGCATTGAGCCGGTTCGCGATCGGCCTCGGCAGACCCGCCGGGCCGAAGACGCCCCACCATGCGGTCGCCTCGAAATCCTTGAGGCCGGACTCGGCGAACGTGGGCACGTCGGGTGCCGCGGTGGAGCGCGACTTGCTGCTCACGGCGAGCAGCTTCACCCGGCCTGCCCGCACCTGCGGCAGCACCGACTGCAGAGGATCGAACATCATCTGGATCTGCCCGCCCAGCAGGTCCGAAACCGCGGGCGCGCTGCCCTTGTAGGGGACGTGCTTGATGTCCACCCCGGTCGCCGCGCGGAACATCTCTCCGGTGAGGTGGCCCGGCGTGCCGTTGCCGGCTGTTCCGAAATTCAGCGTCCCCGGCTTCGCTTTGGCGAGCGCGATCAGGTCCGCGACCGAATTCACCGGGACCGACGGATTGACGACCAGCGCCACCGGCGCGGCGGCGACCAGCGAGATCGGCGTGAAATCCTTGACCGGATCGTAGGACAGCTTCTTGTACAGCGTCGCGTTGATCGCCTGCGTGCCGACCGTGGCCATCAGCAGCGTATAGCCGTCGGCCGGCGCCTTCGCGACCACGTCGGCGCCGATCGCGCCGCCGGCACCACCGCGATTGTCGACGATGATCTGCTGCTTCAGGTACTTACCAAGGAACTCCGCCAGCGGTCGCGCGACCATGTCCGTCGGCCCACCCGGCGGAAACGGCACGACCAGTCGGATCGGCTTGGCGGGATAGCCGGCCGCAAGCGCCGCCGGCATGCACATCGCGCCCGCGACCAGCAGTACGCCGACTCGCAGAATCTTGCCGAACGCCGGCCACGCACGCTGCTTCATGGGTGCACTCCGTCAGGAATGAATCGTGACACGATACCTCGGCGCAGGGCCTCGGCGAACTCGCGTGCTGAGGGGGACTTCGATCGAACCGACAGCGTTTCTACCGTACCACAGCGCCCGCCGCGATCGCAACGGCGATCCTGGATCGAAGCGATCCCGGTATCGCCGCGGGTGTGGTCGCGGACCTGCCTTCCAGTCGAGTCGTGCATCCGCCCTTCCCCATGACCATCGCCATCGGGCCCGCCGACATCGAGTTGTCGGCCACTCAAGCGGTCGACCACTCGCGCGCAGGGCCCCGGGGACCAGAGCGCGCCGGCAAGAGCTGATCGACGATGCGGCCACCATCCCCGATGCGCGCCCGCCTGCGAAGCCGACCTGGAGCTCATGGCGTGGCCGCGTCGCGCCGCCTCCGCGACATTCGTAGTAACGTCCCGTATCGCCGCCAGTCGCGGCTCCGCAGCGGTTCCCACCGGTCGTGCAGCGGGTCGTTCTGATCCCCCTCATCGTCGCCTGCGCGCTGTTCATGGAGAACATGGACTCGACAGTGATCACGACATCGCTCCCGGCCATCGCGGCCGACATCGGCGAGAGCCCGCTTGCACTGAAGCTTGCACTCACGTCCTACCTCGTGAGCCTCGCCGTGTTCATTCCGATCAGCGGCTGGATTGCAGATCGTCACGGCTCGCGCAGCGTCTTCGCGGCCGCGATCGTCGTGTTCGTGGGCGGTTCCTTGCTCTGTGCGGGCTCGAACAGCCTCGAGGCTTTCGTCGTATCGCGCTTCCTCCAGGGAATCGGCGGAGCCATGATGGTGCCGGTGGGACGCCTGGTGCTGATGCGGGCGGTCCCCAAGCGCGACTACGTCGCGGCGCTCAACTACCTGACGATTCCCGCGCTGCTCGGGCCGGTCATCGGGCCGGCGCTCGGGGGCGCGATCACGCTGTTTTTCAATTGGCGCTGGATATTCATCATCAATGTGCCGATCGGCGTTCTCGGACTGTTCCTGGTGCTGCGTCACATCCCCAACGCGCGCGAGGCGAACATCCCGGATTTCGACCTGCGCGGTTTCGCCCTGTCCGGGACCGGACTGTCGGTGCTGATGCTCGGCTTCTCCGCGCTGGGCGGTCACCTGTTGCCGGCGACGGTTGCGCTCGCCTGCATCGTGGTCGGCATCGCGATCCTGGCCGCCTACGCCCGGCACGCCCGGCGGGTCCTCCATCCCGTGATCGACCTGCGGCTGATGCGACTGGCGACCTTTCGCCACGGGGTCCTCGTGGGCAGCCTCTTTCGCGCCGGCCTGGGCGCAACGCCGTTCCTCCTGCCGCTGCTGCTCCAGCTCGGGTTCGGACTCAATCCGCTGCAATCCGGCACCCTGACCTGCGCGACTGCCGTCGGCGCGATGTTCATGAAGACCACGACGGTGCGCATCCTGAAGCGCTGGGGGTTCCGCAACGTTCTTTCGTTGAATGGCGTGGCCGCGTCGGCGATCGTCGTCGCTTTCGGCCTGTTCTCCGCTGCGACTTCGCACCTCGTCATTGCCACGGTGCTGCTCCTCTCAGGCTGCCTGCGTTCGCTGCAGTTCACGGCGCTGAACGCGATCTCGTTCGCAGATATCGCTCCCGAGCGGATGAGCCAGGCATCGAGCCTTTCCAGCATGGCCCAGCGCCTGTCGCAGAGCATGGGCATCGCCATCGGCGCCTACCTGCTTCAGCTCTCCAGCAGCTTGCAGGGGCATGCGACCATCGCGGCGGCCGACTTCTGGCCGGCGTTCGTCGGGATCGGACTCATTTCGGTCGTGGCGCCGCTGCTGCATCGGCGCCTGCCGCCGGATGCGGGTGCCGAAGTGTCGGGCCACGCCAGGATCGAGGCGGCCCGGCGTCCCTGATGGGGACCGTCGTACCGGCGTGCCGCTATCTCCCGGGGGCCGGGCGAAGCGCGGCGCCGGTGGTAGCGGCGGCCGGCGGCGCCGACCCGCCCAGCGCGAGGAACAAACGCGCCGTGTCGATGTAGCGCTGCCCCGTTGCCTGCACGTATCCGAGCCGCGCGCGCTGGTAGAGACGCTCGGCGTCGAGAACCTGCAGGACTCCCACGTTGCCTTCGCGATAGCTCGCCCGCGCCAGGTCGACATTGGCGCGGGCGGCGTCCTGGGCGCGGTCCTGGGTGTCCAGCCGCTCGGCATCGTGATCGAGAGCCTCCAGCGCATCGGCGACTTGCGCGAATGCGCTCAGCACCGCCTGCTCGTAGTTCGCCGCGGTCGCGCGCATGGCATCCTCCGCGGCCCTCCGCTCGGCGCGCAGCGTGCCCCCGTCGAGCAGCGGGACGAGCATTGCTCCGGCCAGGCCCCAGGCATTGGTGGCACGGTCGAACAGATGGCCGAAGGCGGTGGCCTGCTGCCCGCTCGAAGCGCTGAGGTCGATGCGCGGATACAGATTCGCCTCGGCGACGCCGACTGCGGCCGTTGCCGCGTGCAGCTGCGCCTCGGCGGCCAGGATGTCCGGGCGCCGGTGCGCAAGCTCCGACGGCAGGCTCACCGGAAGCGATATCGGCAGCGACAGCTGCGCCAGGTCGAACTCCGGCAACGCCGCATTCGCCGGAGGCTCGCCCAGCACGATCGCCAGCGCGTGCCGGGCGACGCCGAGAGCCTGCCGCAGCGACGGAACGGATGTTGCATCGCTGGCGAGCAGGCTCTTTGCGCCGTTGATGTCGAGTCGCGACACCGATCCGGCGTCGAATGCCGTCCGGACGAGCTCGAGGTTCTCGCGATCGTGCGCGAGGAGGACTTCGACCGTCGCGATCTGCTCCCGCAGCGAGGCGATCTCCAGCGACAGCATCACCGCGTTGCCCGTCACCGCGAGGTACGCGGCGTCGAGCTGCTGCTGCCGGTAATCCGCGAGCGCATATTGCTGCTCGACCGATCGCCCCGCCCCGCCCGTATAGTCGAGCACGTAGCTGATGGTCGGTCCCACGGCGAAATACGTGAACGACGGCGGCTTGGCCAGCGTCCCCAGGAATTCCGCGCCGTACCGCTGCCGGCCGATGCCGGACGCGAGTCCGACCTGTGGCGTCAGCGAGCCGGCCTGCGCGGCTGCCACCTCCTGGCTCTGCGCCAGCGTCGCGGCCGCTGCTTCCAGCGTGCGATTGCGCGCCAGTGCGCGCCTGACCACGGTGTCGAGCGCGTTCGAGCGGAACAGCCGCCACCAGTCGCCGGCAAGCCTGTCGCCCAGCAGCAGATGCTGCGCCGACTCGTCCGCAGGCGCGGCTCCCTCGATCGACAGTCGATGCGCGGTGTACCGGTCCGCGTACGGCGGCGCCGGACGGACGAAGTCCGGGCCGACCGCGCAGCCCGCGAGCGTCGTCGCCGCGAGCGCCACCACGATAGCGACGCGAGCGCGGCGATGTCGAAGCCCGCCGGCGGCGAACCGGTTCATTCGATGACCACCGGTTCGACGCCCTTGCGCGAAGATCCACTGCGCAGCAGGACCACGAGGGGGATGGCGCCCAGCGTCAGCAACATCATCAGCTTGAAATCATCGTTGTAGGCGATCATCGCGGCCTGCCGGGTGACGACCCGATCGAGCATCGCCAGCCCCTGCGCAGTCGCGGTGGCGGCCGACTGAAGGTGCATGAGATCGCCGTAGGGCGTTACATGCCCGGCAAGGCTCGAGTGCATCGCCTGCGTGTTCCGCGTGAGCAGGGCTTCGACCACCGAGATGCCGATGCTGCTGCCGAGATTTCGGATCAGGCTGAATAGGGCCGTGCCTTCGTTCCTGAATCGCGGCGCCAGCGTGGCGAAGGTCACGGCCGCCAGGGGCACGTAGACGAAACCGGTGCCCAGGCCCTGCGCCAGCCCGGACCAGACGATCGGTGCCGTGTTCATCTGCAGGTAGAAGCCGGTCATGTTCCACAACGACCAGGCGGTGATCCCGAAGCCGGCGATGATGACCAGGCGCGCATCGAGCTTTCCCATCAGGCGGCCGACGATCAGCATCGCCGCCAGCGTCCCGATGCCGCGCGGCGCCGTGACCAGTCCGGTCAGGACCACGGGATAGCCCAGCAGGTCCTGCAGCATCGAGGGCAGCAGCGCGAGGGTCGCGAACAACACCACGCCGATGGTGAAGATGAAGATGTTTCCCGTCACGAAGTTGCGGTCCTTGAACAGGACCGGGCTCACGAACTGCGGCTTGCTGGACGTGACCATGTGCACGACGAACAGGTACAGCGCGACGCCTGCGACCGAGGCCTCGATCCAGATCTCGGTCGCGTTGAACCAGTCCATCAGCTGCCCGCGGTCGAGCATCAGCTGGAACGCGCCGATGGCGAGGCTCAGGGTCGCGAAGCCGAAAAAGTCGAACCGCGATTTGCGCAGCGGCGTCTCCGGCATGGAGCTCAGGATGCCGACGAACGACAGGATGCCGAAGGGGACGTTGATGTAGAAGACCCAGCGCCAGTCGTAGTTTTCGGTGAGCCACCCCCCGAGCGCCGGGCCGAGGATGGGACCGATGGTGACGCCCATGACCCAGATCGCCATCGCGCGCGCGTGCTGTGCAGGCGGGTAGATGTCGAGCAGCACGGCTTGCGACATCGGTATCAGCGCCGCGCCGCACAGCCCCTGGAACAGCCGGGCGGTAACGATCTCCGGCAGGGACTGGGCCAGTCCGCACAGGGCCGAGGAGACGGTGAATCCGACCACCGAGAACAGGAACACGCGCCTGCGCCCGACCTGTCCGGCCAGCCAGCCGCTCAATGGTGTCATGATCGCCGCGGCGATGATGTACGAGGTCAGCACCCACGCCATCTGATCCTGGGTCGCCGAAAGCGAGCCCTGGATCCGCGGCAACGCCACGTTGGCGATCGTGTTGTCGAGCGCCTGCATGATCGAGGCCAGCATCACCGAGGCGGTGATCAGCACCCGATGCGGCGGTGCGTGCGGGTCCCCGTCCGAGGCTGTCGCGACGGCCGCTTCGCTCATTGCGCCGGTGCGGCCGCGTCCGGCTCATGCGCCTGCGCGGGCCCGAACAGGTGACGCCGATACTGGGTGTCGACGCTCGCATCCGCGCTCAATCCGCCACGCAGCGGATAGCGTGGATCGGGGTGCTGCAGCTCCAGCCGGACCGGAAGCCTCTGCACGACCTTGACCCAGTTGCCGGTCGCGTTCTCGGGGGGCAACAGCGAAAACTGTGACCCGGTGCCGGGGCTGAGACTGGCCACTTTCGCGCTGAAAGTCCTGCCCGGGTAGGCATCGACATGCACGCTTGCCGCCTGCCCCACGCGGATGTGCGAAAGCTGGTCTTCCTTGAAATTGGCCTCGATCCAGACGTCGCCCGTCGACACCAGTGCAAACACGGGTGCCGACGCGGCGATGTAGGTTCCGACCTGCAGATGTTCGACACGCGTGACGATGCCGTCGGCGGGCGCACTGACGACCACATACGACAGATCGAGCGTGGCGCGGTCGAGCGCGGCCTGTGCCTCCTGGACCAACGGGTGCCGATCCGGCGCGATATCGGGCTTGCCGTCCAGCCTGGCGAGTACCGCGCCGATCTGCTGCCGGGTGCCGGCAACCTGCGCGCGCGCGCCGTCGAGCGCATGCAGCGCGCGGTCGACCTGCGCCTGCGACGCGATGCCAGACGCGAGCAGGCGCTGTTGCCGCGCGTACTCGCGCTCCTGGAAGTCGAGCGTCTCCTGCGCGGATTCGAGCTCGGACGCCCGCTGCCGATAGTTCGCTTTCAGCGCTTCGACCTGCAGCCGCGCCGCGGCGAGGCTCGCGCGCGCCTCCTCCACCGCAATTCGAAACGGCGCATCGTCCAGGCGAAACAGGACGTCCCCTTTGTGGACGGCCTGGTTGTCGTGCACGCGGATCTCCCGCACCCGTCCGGCGACATTCGAGCTGATGGCCACCCGTGCCGCCTCCACATAGGCGTCGTCGGTGTCTTCGTAACGTCCGCCGGCCAGGTAGACATAGGCCGCCACCGCCGCAACGACGAAGGGTCCGAGGAGCATCAAGGGAAGGCGCAATCGCCCGCGCAGGCTGCGCGGCGTGGTGCGCCGGGCGGCGCCTGCGGGTCGGCCACCGGTGATGGATGAATCCATAGTCAGCGCTTCGATCGGGACCTGCGGGGGGAACGGGCATCCGCGCCACCGGCGGCCGCGCGCCCGGCTTCGTCGGCGTCGACGGGCTGATCCTTGACGGCGCAGACATTGGCATGGACGCGCTCCAGGACGTCGATGAACGCCTCGCGCTCCCGCTGGGCGATGCCGGCGAATGCCTCGGCGCGGGTCAGGTCGGAAAGCTGCCAGATCTGGTCGAGCAGCGGCCTCGCCTTGCGCGTCAGATAGAGACATCGGGCGCGCCTATCCACCGGGTCGGGCCGTCGCTCGAGCAATCCGTCGGCCTCCATCCGATCCAGGATGCGGACCATCGTCATCGGTTCCACGTCGGCCAGCTCGGCGAGCCGGGCCTGGCTGACACCCTCGTTCCTCTGCAGGCGGACCAGGGCCTTGCACTGTGGCAGGGTCAGCGAGATCGCGCGCGCGCGCTGCTCGAAGCGAAGGACATACCGTCGACTCAGGTCCTTGAGCACGAATCCGAAGTTGCGCAATCGATCCATCGATCGTTGCTCGTCCGCTCACGCCATTTGATAACAGTTGATACGATAACATGCGTGAGTAACGGATGGGAAGCTGCGAGCGAAGTGATCGGGCGGTGGCGCGCAATGGCGTGCGCCGCACCGACCGCCAGTCCCCGCCGGCACCCGCAGGTGCGCGCGGCCGCCGCCCGCCGACCTGTCCGGAATAGGACCACGCCGCGCCCTGTTGGCCGCATGTCATCGATCGACGATGTTCGACGCCCTCCCTGCTTTCGACGACGGTTGCCCGCATGGCGCTGCCTCAGATCGACGCCTAACGATGCGACGTTTCGCAGCCATCGGCGGCGTCCGGTTGCTGGCGGCGGCGCTTGCGTTGTGCGTCGCGAGCGCGCGGGCCCAGACTACGGTTCACAACGACGAACACCTCGCCTCCACGCGCACCGAGGCCTGGGCGATGAATTACGTCGGCGCGTCCACCCTGATGACCGCGTTCGGAGAGACACCCGCACTAGCTGCCTGGCAGTGGAGCGCCGCGCTGGATGTCGGTCATATTCCCAGGCTGACCGAGGCGCAGCAGCGCGTAGGGCTGCATGGCATCAAGCAGGAGGATCTCAACAAGTCGCCGGTGTTCGGAAGGCTCCGGCTGATGCTGGGCCTGCCCGGCAACGTCGTTGCCGAGCTTGGCTACACGCCGCCAATCTCGATCGACGGCACCCAGCCGCGCGATCTGGTTGCATTCGCGATCGGGCGACGCGTGGTCGAGCGGGCGAGCTTCGCGCTGTCGATGCGGGCGTTCGGCCAGCACGGCCGTGCACACGGCGACATCACCTGCCCGGCAGTGCTCGCCGGCGTCGCGGATACCCAGCGCAACCCCTTCGGATGCCGGGCGCCGTCCGATGACCAGATCATGCTGAACTACTACGGACTCGAGGCGACGTCGTCGTGGGGGGCGCGACAATGGCACGCGCACGCAAGCATCGGTGCCGTGCGCACCGAGTTTGCCGTGCAGGTGGACGCGCTGACATTCGACGTCCGCGACCGCTCGCGCCTGGTGGCCCGCGGCATGTTGCCATTCGCCACGGTCGGTGCCAGCCGCGATCTGGGTGCGCGCTGGCGCCTGGGTGGCGAGGTGCTGTATGTCCCGCTGCGCGTGCAGCGCGCCCCGAACGCGCCGAGCGAGACCGATGCGCTGACGAGCCTGCGGCTGCAGCTGCGCCATCGATTCGATTGACCGTCGGGCCTGCGGCGATCCTTTCCCCGGCCCCCAACGCAGAGGCGGCGCCCGTGATCCGCAATACCCGCGATTCCTGGGGCGGACCTGCCAAGTTCCTGCACTGGACCGTGGCGCTCCTGGTGCTCGCGCAGGTCGCCCTGGGGTGGGCGGCGGTGTCGTGGCGATTGTCCCCGCTCAAGCTCGACCTGTTCGTCTGGCACAAATCGACCGGCCTGCTGATCCTCGCCCTGATGCTGCTGCGTGCGGCGTGGCGGATCGCGAATCCATCCCCGGCCCTGCCGGACTCCGTTCCCAGATCCGAGAGGAAGGTCGCCCATGCCTCCCATTTCCTGCTTTACGCGATCCTGATCGCCATGCCGCTTTCCGGATGGATTATCAATTCGGCCGCGAACATTCCGTTCAGGATATTCTGGCGCGTTCCATTGCCGGCCATTGTCTCCCCGAGCAAGGCGGTGGCCGACCTCGCAACTCGCGTGCATCTGATCCTCTTCGTCGGACTGTCGGCACTGCTGGTGCTTCACATCGCGGCGGCGCTGCGGCACCACCTGATCAGCCGCGACCACGTACTGACCCGCATGCTTCCGTTCGGGCGGCGCGGAACATGAGCAGCATCTGGATCGTGCCGGCGTTGCTCGTCGCCTGCGTGGCCACGAGCGCGCGGGCGGTAGACTGGAAGGTCGATCCGACCGCCAGCGAGCTGCGCTTCACCGCCACGTTCGAACGCTCACCCGCGACCGGCATCTTCCGGAAATTCGATGCGACGGTGCAGTTCGCCCCCGACCACCCCGCAGACAGCCGCATCGACGTCGTCGTTGCCGTGCCCAGCGCCGACATGAGCAGCGCCCAGATCAACGACGCGATCCGCGGACCGGATTGGTTCGACGCCACGCGGTTCCCCGTCGCCGAGTTCCATTCGACGCAGGTGCGAAGCGCCGGCGGGGACCGATACCTCGCCGACGGCACGCTGACGGTAAAGGGCAGAACGAAGCCGGTCGAGGTGCCGTTCACCTGGAAGTCCGCGGGCGACCTGGCGACGATGGACGGGGAGCTCACGCTCGACCGCAGCGCATTCGGTATTGGCCTCGGCGAGTGGCGCTCGACAAAGGAAATCGGAGCCAGCGTCGTCGTGCGCTTCTCCCTGCGCCTGCGCAAGGGCGGATGACGCGCGCCGCAGCCCGAGCGACGCGCGCGCTGCGGACCGCGTACCAGCCGAGGACGCAGGGACGCTGATCGGGAATGACTCCCGCGAAGCAGGTGTTTGCTGCAGAAATCGGCTCCCCATGCCGGGGCATCGATCAGCGCGCGGACCTTTTCGCATCGAAGGGACACCTCATGAGACTCCGACTTGGCTTGTTCTCCGTGGCAGTCGCGGCGATGCTCGCGCTGGTGTCCCCGGTTGCCTACGCGACCTTTCACACCTACCGGATCAACGAGATCTACTCCAACGCCAGCGGCACCGTGCAATATGTGGTGCTGCTCGAGTCGCAGGGCTTGGACGGCGAGAACTTCCTGGCGGGCCATCCGTTCACGAGCACGCACCTCGGAGTCACGCAGACCTTCGTGTTCCCGAACGACCTGCCGGGCGGGTCCTGCTCGGCGTACGGCGGGTGCATGTTGAGCCCCACCGCGAACACCAAGGTGCTCATCGCCACCCAGGGCTTTGCCGCCCTGGGCCTCATCACGCCCGACTACGTGATCCCGAATGGCTTCCTCGCCACCGACGGCGGCACGATCAACTACGCCGGCGTCGATCAAGTCACCTACGTGTCCTTGCCCACCGACGGCGTCCATGCGATCGACCGCAACGGCAACATCATCCAGAACGTTGCGACCAACTTCGCCGGCC
>DASYXO010000086.1:0-2090 GCA_035934825.1 Casimicrobiaceae bacterium | reverse complement strand
ATCGCCGACGGCAAGGCCGTGCTCGACGGCAACCACGAGCTCGCCGGTCAGCGGCTGCGCTTCGATTGCAGGGTGCTCGACATCCGTCCGGCCACGCCGGAGGAGCTCACGCACGGCCACGTGCACGGCGCGCACGGCCATCACCACTGATCGCTCAGATCTCCCGGACGACGCCAGGCTGCGATGCCCATGATGCGCTACGACGACCATCCTTCCGGACGGCATTTCCTGCAGATTCCAGGTCCGACCAACGTTCCCGATCGGGTGCTGCGCGCCATCGACCATCCGACGATCGACCATCGCGGTCCCGAGTTCGCGCGTCTCGGCCTGTCGATCCTCGCGCGCATCGGGCAGGTCTTCGGCACGCGCGGCGACCCGGTCGTCATCTACGCGGGCTCGGGCACCGGCGCCTGGGAGGCGGCGATGGTCAATGTGCTGTCGCCTGGCGATCGCATCCTGATGGCCGAGACGGGGCATTTCTCGCTGCTGTGGAAGCGTCTTGCCGAGCGGCTTACGCTTGCCCCCGAGTTTCTGCCCGGCGACTGGCGCCACGGCGCCGATGCCGGCGCGATCGGCGCAAGGCTCGCTGCGGATCGCGGGCACGCGATCAAGGCCGTCTGCGTCGTGCACAACGAGACGTCGACCGGCGTGGTCAGCGACGTCGCCGCCGTGCGGCGCGCGATCGACGGCGCGCATCATCCTGCGCTGCTGGTCGTCGACACGATCTCGTCGCTCGGTTCGATCGATTACCGGCACGACGAATGGGGCGTCGACATCACGATCGCCGGGTCGCAGAAAGGGCTGATGCTGCCGCCAGGGTTGTCGTTCAACGCGGTCGGCGCCAAGGCGCGCGCAGCATCGAAGACCGCGAGGCTGCCACGCGCTTACTGGGGATGGGACGAGATCCTCGAGGCGAACCGCAAGGGTTACTGGCCGACCACGCCCGCGACGAACCTGCTCTATGGCCTCGACGCCGCGCTTGACCAGCTGCTGGAAGAGGGCCTGCCGGCGGTGTTCGCCCGCCACGCGCGACACGGCACCGCGACCCGCGCCGCGCTCGCCGCCTGGGGTCTCGAGAACCAGTGCGCGGATCCGGCCCAATGCAGCAACTCGCTGACCGCGGCGCGGATGCCCGAGGGCCACGACGCCGACGCGTTCCGCAGGATCGTGCTCGAGCGCTTCGACCTGTCGCTGGGCACCGGCCTGTCGAAGCTCGCCGGCCGCGTGTTCCGCATCGGTCACCTGGGCGATCTCAACGACCTGACGCTCGCCGGAACGCTTGCCGGGGTCGAGATGGGGCTGGCCGTCGCCGGCGTTCCGCATTCGCGCGGAGGCGTCGATGCTGCGATGGCGGTGCTGGCGGAGGGCAACGCAGCTTGATCCGCCCGGAATTGCAGCCGCTGGTCGATGCGCTGGTGGGCGCGCACCGGCGCCACGGGCGCGTAGAGGCGCGCGCGACGCCCGTGCCGGCGAACGACGCCGACGCGTATGCGGTCCAGGACGCCGTCGCCGCGATGCTGGGGTGGTTCGACACCGCACGCGCGCCTGCGTGGAAGGTCGGCGCAGCCGGCCGCGACGCGCTGCCCAACGCCGCGCCGCTGCCGTTGCGCTGCGTGCGCACGAGCCCCGCGAGCTTCGCTGCAGGCAGCTTCCACCGCATCGGCATCGAAGGCGAGATCGCGTTTCGCTTGCGCGCGACCCCATCGGCGGACGCGATTGCGCGCGACCCATCCGCGCTGGATGCCGTGATCGGCGAGCTCGTCGTGACGATCGAGGTCGTCGATCCGCGCTACGCCGACGCCGATGCCGCAGGCCCGACGTTGAAGCTCGCCGACCAGGGGCTTCATGGCGCGCTGGTCGTCGGCAGCGGCGTGCCGTATCGCGCGATCGACTGGCATTCGCTGGTCGCGCAGCTGCGCTGCGACGGCAAGCTCGTCAAGGAGACCCGCGGCGGCCACCCGCTGGGCGACCTGCGCTTCCTGCTGGCCTGGCTCGCCGGCCATGCCGCTGGTCGCGGTCGCGCGCTTGCGGCCGGCGATGTCGTCACCGCGGGGACCTGGACCGGCGTCGTGGTGGCGCTGCCGGGGCAG
>DASYXO010000084.1:0-7453 GCA_035934825.1 Casimicrobiaceae bacterium | reverse complement strand
CGGACGCTTTATGGCAAGGCATTGCGCGCAACGGCGGTCAATCGCGTCGGTGCCCGGCTGGTGGGGATCTCGCCCAGCTTTGCGGGCGCGCTCACCTTTGCGCTCGCGTCGCTGCTCTGCGCGTTCTCGGGCGTGCTGATCGGCCCGATCGCGACCGTCTACTACGACTCGGGATTCCTGGTGAGCCTCAAGGGATTCGTAGGCGCGATCATCGGCGGGTTGGCCAGCTACCCACTGGCGGCGGCGGGCGCGTTGCTGGTCGGATTGCTGGAATCGTATTCGTCGTTCTGGGCTAGCGCGTTCAAGGAAGTGATCGTGTTCACGCTGATCGTTCCGGTGCTGCTGTGGCGCAGCCTCGCGACTCGCCACCACGGAGACGACGAATGAGGTCGATTCGTGACCTGCTCGCCGGATCCCGTGTCCCGGTCGTCGCCTTCGTCGTCGCGCTCGTTGCGATCCCCATTGCCGCGCCGTCGTTCTGGGTGACGCTCGGAAACTACATCGGGCTCTATAGCATCGTCGCGCTCGGGCTGGTGCTGCTCACTGGCGTGGCCGGCCAGACCTCCTTCGGCCAGGCCGCGTTCGTCGGCATCGGCGCGTACACGAGCGCATACCTGACCACGCGCTATGGAACTTCGCCGTGGATCACGCTGCCCGCGGGCCTTGCGGTTACGCTGGTCGTCGCGCTCGCGCTGGGATTCATCACGCTGCGCATGCAGGGCCACTATCTGCCGCTCGCGACGATCGCGTGGGGCATCAGCCTCTTTTTCCTGTTCGGGAATCTCGAGTCGCTCGGCGGGCACACGGGCTTGACCGGGATTCCGTCCCTGTCGTTCGGCGCTTTCGATCTGCGCGACGAGAGGCATTTCTACCTGCTGACCTGGTCGATCGCGCTGGCCGCGCTGTGGGCGACACGCAACCTGCTCGATTCGCGGCCGGGACGCGCGTTGCGCGCGCTGAAGGACGGCCTTGAGATGGCCGAGGCATTCGGGGTGAACGGGGCGAGGCTCAAGATTATCGCTTTCGTCTATGCGGCGCTGCTCGCCTGCGTCTCGGGATGGCTGTATGCGCATCTGCAGCGCTTCGTCAATCCGACGCCGTTCGGCATATCGCAGGGCATCGAGTACCTGTTCATGGCGGTGGTCGGCGGCGCGGGCAGCGTGTGGGGCGCCATCGTCGGCGCGACGCTGATCACCGTGCTGAAGCAGGCACTCCAGGACGTCCTTCCCGCGCTGCTCGGCCGTGCCGGGAACTTCGAGACCGTCGTGTTCGGGGTGCTGATGATCCTGCTGCTCCAGTTTGCGCGGGATGGGGCGTGGCCCTGGATCGCGAGGCTGCTGCCCCGACGCCTCCCGCCGCCGATCGCTGGCGCAAAGGCGCTTCCGTCGCGCCCGCGCGCGCATCGGGCCCAGGATCCGCTGCTCGAGGTTCGCGGCCTGCGCAAGGCCTTCGGCGGCCTGGTCGCCGTCGACGACCTGAGCTTCGAGATCCGCGAGGGCGAGATCCTGGGGCTGATCGGCCCCAACGGCGCGGGAAAGAGCACCACTTTCGGCCTGATCAGCGGCGGCCTGGAACCCACCTCGGGCAGGATCGAGTTTCGCGGCGCGGGGATCGGATCGCGTCCGCCCTGGGAGATCGCCCGGCTCGGCATCGGCCGCACGTTCCAGCACGTCCGGCTGCTGCCGCAGATGTCGGTGCTCGACAATGTCGCGCTCGGCGCGTGGCTGCGCGGCAGCGCCGGCGTAGTGCGCGCGGCATTGCGCCTCGACCGCGCCGAGGAGGCCCGCACGCGCGCGGTCGCTGCACTGGCGATCGAGCGGGTCGGCCTGGTCGAGCACATGTTCGAGGATGCCGGCAGCCTGCCACTGGGCAAGCAGCGCATCGTCGAAATTGCCCGTGCGCTGGCGGCCGACCCGTCGCTGCTCCTGCTCGACGAGCCGGCGGCGGGACTGCGGTTCCTCGAGAAGCAGGCGCTGGCCGGGCTCCTGCGCACGCTCAAGGTCGAAGGCATGACGATCCTGCTCGTCGAGCACGACATGGAATTCGTCATGGACCTCGCCGATCGCCTGGTCGTGATGGAGTTCGGCAGCAAGCTCGCCGAAGGCGCGCCGGCGGAGATCCAGCGCGACCCGGCCGTGCTCGAAGCCTACCTGGGGGGCATGTGAGCCAGCGCGTCGGGAATGCAGCCGACGAGCACGGCGACGCTGCAGGCGCATTCGCAGCGGCGCTGGAGGTCGACGCGCTGTCGGTGGCCCACGGGAAGGTCCCGGCATTGCGCGACATCTCTTTGCGCGTGGACCGCGGGAAAATCGTCACTGTCATCGGGCCCAATGGCGCGGGCAAGACCACCCTGCTCGCCGCGGTGATGGGGCTTCTGGCCTCGAAGGGAAGCATTCGCTGCTTCGGCGAGTCGGCCGCCCCGTGGTCGGTCGAGCAACGCGTTGCGCGCGGAATCGTCCTGGTGCCCGAAAAGCGCGAGCTCTTCGCGGCGATGAGCGTCGCCGACAACCTCCTGCTCGGGGCATTCGCGCGCCGTCGCGATCGAAGCGCGACGACGACGCTCGCGGACGTGTACGTGCGCTTTCCGCGGCTCGCCGAGCGCCGCGACCAGCTTGCCGGGACGCTCTCGGGCGGCGAGCGGCAGATGCTGGCGCTGGGTCGCGCGCTGATGGCCCGTCCGCGCCTGCTGCTTCTCGACGAGCCGTCACTGGGACTCGCCCCGCTGATCGTCCGCGAGACCTTCGCCATCGTCGAGGACCTCAGGTCCGCCGGGGTCGCCGTGCTGCTCGTCGAGCAGAATGCGCGCGCCGCACTGCAGGTCGCAGACTACGGCTACGTGCTGGAGACCGGCGAGTGCGCCCTCGAAGGGCCTGCCGATGAACTCGCATACAATCCGCGCGTCGTGGCCACCTATCTCGGGCATGCCGGCAGGACGGCCGCCTGAGGCTGCGCCGCGGACCGGGCGCGGGGCACGCGTCGGACCCGCGTCCGGTTGAAGAACCGCGCCACTGCCCCGACAATCCAAGCTCGGGCGCGCCCGGCGCCAGTTGCCGGGTCACCGTCGCTACTGCACCGTAAAGGATGCTCGTGACCGATTCCATGCCGTCCCCGCTTACCGAGTCGCTGCAGGCGGATGCCGAACGCCTGCTGCTCGCGCCCGCCGGCCTCGACCTCGACAAGCTGTCGCAGGCCCTGGCCTCGGTGCACCAGCACGATGTCGATTTCGCCGATTTCTATTTCCAGCATTCGACGTTCGAGAGCTGGAGCCTGGAAGAGGGAATCGTCAAGGCAGGGACGTTCTCGATCGACCGCGGCGTGGGTGTGCGCGCCGTCACCGGCGACAAGCAGGCATTCGCCTACTCGGACGACATCTCGTGGAGCGCCCTCGACGAGGCTGCGGCCGCAGTGCGCGCGATCGGGCGCCAGGGACAGTCGGCGTCGGCGCCGCTGGAACGTCGTGGCGAAGCCCACCGCCTGTACGGTGGCGCCGATCCGGTGATGAGCCTGGCGGACGCCGACAAGGTCGCGATATTGATGCGCCTGGAGCGCAAGGCGCGCGCGCGCGATGCGCGCGTCGTGCAGGTGATGGCGTCACTAGCCGGCGAGCACGAAACGGTGCTGATTGCCCGCAGCGACGGCCTTGTCGCCGCCGACGTGCGTCCTCTGGTGCGCATGTCGCTGACGGTCATCGTCGAGGAAGGGGGACGGCGCGAGCAGGGGTCCGCAGGCGGAGGCGGGCGATTCGATTACGCGCATTTCGACGACGTGCGCCTCGACGATTATGCGAAGCGTGCCGTCGATCAGGCGCTGCTCAACCTGTCGGCGCGCGACGCGCCCGCCGGAAACATGACCGTCGTTCTCGGCAGCGGCTGGCCGGGCATCCTGCTGCACGAGGCCGTTGGCCATGGCCTCGAAGGCGATTTCAACCGCAAGGGGACGAGCGCGTTCGCCGGACGCATCGGCGAGCGCGTCGCAGCACCCGGGGTCACGGTCGTGGACGACGGGACGCTCTTCGAGCGGCGCGGCTCGCTCAATCTGGACGACGAAGGCAATCCTACGCGGCGCACGGTGCTGATCGAGGACGGGTTCCTGCGCGGTTACATGCAGGACCGGTTGAATGCGGGGCAGATGCGCGCCGACGTCACCGGCAACGGCCGGCGCGAGTCGTTCGCGCACCTGCCGATGCCGAGGATGACCAACACGATCATGCTCGCCGGCGGATGCGATCCCGGGGAAATCATCGCTTCGGTCCCTCGCGGACTGTACGCGCCTAATTTCGGCGGAGGCCAGGTCGACATCACCAGCGGCAAGTTCGTGTTCTCCGCGGCAGAGGCGTGGGTGATCGAGAACGGCAAGCTCGCGTATCCGGTCAAGGGCGCGACGTTGATCGGCAACGGTCCCGACGCGCTGACGCGCGTGTCGATGGTCGGCAACGACCTGGCGCTCGACGCCGGCATCGGAACCTGCGGCAAGGACGGCCAGAGCGTTCCGGTCGGCGTCGGTCAGCCGACGCTGCGAATTGACGGCCTCACGGTCGGCGGCACCGCCTGACGTCGCCGGGGACCGTTCGCGCTGCTGCACGCCTACACGCCGCCCTGCCACGCCGCCCCGACCGAACGGCGTCGACTCGAACGCCGACGGGCGCGCCCTAAAGTTAGCGCGAAATCGCGCTCTGCCCGGGATTTTCCGTCGCGGGTCTGCGCCGATGTATCGCTTGGCGCGCGGTGACGGGCTCGCGGGCAGGGCGCCTGCGGCGCAGTCGTCGCAAAGCGGGTGGGGCGGCAAGCGAGCCCGTCTGCCGCGTTTGGTCCTCGATGTCCTCGAGCGCCGCCGCACCGGGACCCGCTCGACGACGCGATTTGCGCCGCCGAAGCCTTGCCCGCGAACCCATCACCGCACGCCCTGCGCCGACGTACGCACGCCGGTGTGCGCAGGCTGATGCGCGCAGGCTGATGCGCGCAGGCTGATGCGCACAGGCTAACGCGCGCAGGCTGATGCGCGCAGGCTAACGCGCGCAACGCACCGTCAGTGCAGCGGCCCGGTCTGCGGAGCCTCGGCGACCGCAGGGGCCGGTGAGGCGTGGTGGCAGACGATGCGCCAGCCCGAGGGGGTTCGCATCATCACGTTGGTCGCGATCGCCGCGCCGCTCGCCCCGCTTTCGCCCGCCTGCACCTGCTCGATCGCGCTTTGCATCGCGAGTCCGACGGTCTCGAGGACGACCACCTGTTCGAGGCGGAACCTGAGCTTCGATCCACCCGCGAACAGTTGCTCGAAAGCGTTGCGTACCGCCTCGTAGCCGACATGCCGGATACCGCCGGGATGGATGCAGACGATGTCCTCGTCTTCTGCCCAGGTGGCCATCATCGCGTCGATGTCGCGCGACTCGAACGCCTGGTAGAACGCCTGCGCGGCGTCGTGCGGCGAGGTGAAGATCGGCGGCGTGCGGGCCGTGGGCATGGGCGGCGTGACGATCAACGGGCGGTGGGCGGGGACGCCGCTTCGCCGTTGCGCGCCAGATTGTAGACCAATTGCGGTGTCAGCTCCCTCATGCACCTGAAGTGTCCCAGCGGGCATTCGCGCTTGAAGCAGGGGCTGCATGCGATGTCGATGCGCGCGATTTTCGCCGTCGCCGACATGGGCGGGGTATAGACGGGGGACGACGACCCGAAGAGCGCAACGAGCCTCGCGCCGACTGCGGCGGCGGCGTGCATCAGTCCCGAGTCGTTGCTCACGACCAGGGTCGCAGCCGACATGAGGTCGATCGCGCTGCCCAGATCTGTGCGCCCGGTCAGGTCTGCGACACCCGGCACCGCGGCGCCGAGGGCGGCGACCAGCGCAGTCGCGACCGGCCGGTCGTTCGGCGAGCCCAGTATCCAGATCGCATAGCCGTCGTCGGCGAGCATCCTGGCCAGCGCCGCGAAGTGCTCGACCGGCCAGCGCTTGGCCGGGCCGAATTCCGCACCCGGGCCGAGCACCGCGACGGGGCGATCTCGCGCGAGACCGAGCGCGGCCACGGCTGCAGCAAGGTTTGCGCGGTCGGGTACCAGCACCGGCGCCGTCGGGGCGGGAGCGGGTGTGCCGCCGGGCATGGCCAGCGATGCGTAGCGCGCCGCGAGCTGCGGCATCCCTCGCGCATCGAGCCTGCGCGCGTCGGTCAGCAGCCCGTACCGGGCCTCGCCGACGAAGCCTATCCGCACCGGGATGCGCGCAAACCAGGGCACCAGCGCCGATTTCCATGTGTTGGCCAGCACGTAGGCGTGCGTGTAGCGCGCCTGGCGCAGCTCGCGGCCGAGCCTGCGGCGCGCGGACAGCGCGAAGCTGCCGTGTCCGGCGGCCGCCTCGATGATGCGACCGACGCCGCGCATTCGCGCATAGACGGGGCCGCACCACGGGGGCGCGACGACGTCGACCGGCGCGGTCATTGCAGTTTCGCGCAGGCGGGCGAGCAGCGGCTCCGACAGGATCGCATCGCCGACCCACGACGGCGCGATCAACAGCGCGCGATCGCCCGGCGCATGCGCCACCGGCGGTTCAGGCGCGGGGGCATCATGTAGCTCGATCGGCTTCAGCGGTGGCCGCCTCCGGTGCCGCCCTCGAGTCGGTAGCGGGTCCCGCAGTACGGGCACAGGACCTCGCCTTCGTCGGCGACGTCGAGGTACACGCGCGGATGCGAGCTCCACAGGGGCATCGAAGGATTGGGGCAGTACACCGGCAGGTCCTTCGCGCCTACGACGACGACCGGAATATCGCGCATCTCGGCCATCGTCACACCGGGGTCAGCCAGTCTTCGTGCGCCGGATTGCGCCCGCTGACCGTGTCGAAGAACATCCGCTGCAGCCGCTCGGTCAGCGGGCCGCGCCGGCCCTCGCCGATCGGACGGTGGTCGAACTCGCGGATCGGCGTCACTTCGGCGGCGGTGCCCGTGAAGAACGCCTCGTCGGCGACGTAGACCTCGTCGCGCGTGATGCGGCGCTCGAGAACCTGAATGCCCAGCTCCACTGCGAATTCCATGATCGTCGCGCGGGTGATTCCCGCGAGCGCTCCACCTGCGAGGTCTGGGGTGTGGAGCTTGCCGTCGCGGACGATGAATACGTTCTCACCCGAACCCTGGCAGATGTAGCCCTGCGGATCGAGCAGCATCGCTTCTTCGTAGCCGTCGTGCGTCGCTTCCTGGTTCGCGAGAATCGATACCGAATAGTTCGACACCGCCTTCGCGCCGCACATCGTGATGTTGGGATGATGGTGCGTGTAGGACGACGTGCGGACCCGGATGCCTTTTTCGATGCCCTCGGCGCCCAGGTAGGCGCCCCATGGCCACGCCGCGATCGCGACCATCACTGGATTCGATTTGGCGGCAACGCCCATCGCATTGGATCCGTAGAACGCGATCGGGCGGATGTAGCAAGACTCGAGCTTGTTCTCGCGCACGCAGGCACGTTGGGCATCGTTGAGC
>DASYXO010000063.1:0-7813 GCA_035934825.1 Casimicrobiaceae bacterium | reverse complement strand
CATGCATGGCGTCGAGGGCTTCTGCGGATCGGGCTGCCAGGTCGCATTGCTCCACGACGAGGTGATTGTGGCGGCCGTGGCGGCCACCGGCGTCGCGGTCCTGTTCCATCACGCCGTCAACCCCTACGGCTTCTCGTGGCTGCACCGGACCAACGAAGATAACGTCGACCTCAACCGCAATTTCCGGGACTTCTCCTCGCCACCTGCGCACAACGCGGCCTACGCCGCAGTCCACGCGATGATGGTACCGGCGGACTGGCCGCCGTCGCCGGACAACGGCGCGGCCATCGCCGCCTACGTCGCCGCGCATGGCCGGTCGGCGCTGCAGCGCGCCGTCAGCAGCGGCCAGAGCGACCGGCCCGACGGCCTGTTCTATGCCGGGGTCGCGCCGGCGTGGAGCAACCGGGTCCTGCGCGACGTCCTGCATCGCCACGGCCGCATGCGCCGCAGGCTGGGCTGGATCGATTTCCATACCGGGCTCGGCCCCTGGGGCCACGGCGAGAAGATCTACTCGGGTCCGCCGGCGCCGTCGATGATTGCGCGTGCCAAGGCCTGGTACGGGGCGGACGTGACGTCGTACTACGACGGATCGTCGACGTCGGCGCCGCTCACCGGGGTCGCGTACCAGGCGGCGCTCGACGCGTGCCCGGACAGCGAGCTCACGGCGATCGCGCTGGAATACGGGACGGTCGCGTTCGAGGCCACGCTACAGGCGCTGCGCGCCGACCAGTGGCTGCGCAACCAGCCTGAAGCCGATGCGCGAATCCGCGTCGCGATCAAGCACCAGCTTCGCGACGCTTTCCACGACGAGCGCGAGGCGTGGAAAGCGATGGTCTACGCGCAGGCGAGGGTGGTCGTACTGCAGGCGTTGCGCGCACTGGGGACGACGGGTTGAGCCCGCGCCGGCGGGGTTGCTGCGACGCAGTGCGCGGCGGCGCCGGTCCGAAGTTGCCGGCGCCGGGCATTCCCTGCAACCATTCCGCGGGGGCGCTGCCCAACCACCGTGCGCTGGCACGCGGGCGTGCCGGCAGGGTGAACGGCTCGGAAGCGAGCGACGGGAGACGGACATGAGGCTGGGTGCATGGATATTGGCCGCTGCGACGCTGGTCACCAGCGGCTGCCAGGCCTGGGGACCGACCTGGAGCGAGGTGACGGGCGCCCAGTACACGCGGACTTCGGTCGACCGCCGGCCGGGGATCCTGATCCGGGTCGGCGATCAGAGCGTGGGCCGGGTCACGCCATTCAAGGTCGCTCCGGGCACCTACGTCGTCGAGCTGCAATCCCCGGTTCACAACCATTTCAAGGGCAGCATCAGGAAGCTGACCGTCGAGATCGAGCCCTGCCGGCGCTATTACATCAACGCGCAGTTCGAGGATCCGGTGCGACCGACGTGGATGCCGGTGATCGACTACGTGGAATCGATCCCGGGTTGCCGGGTCCCCGCCAAGTAGGTCCGGAACCGTGCGCGGTTCCGCTATAATCTCGCGTCATTTTCGGCGCCGGCCGCGTACTGCACGCGCTCCGGCACGTCCTTGCGCAGGCTTTCGCGTCTTCACACCCTCCGTCCCTTGCGGCTCACGCAGATCAAGCTTTCCGGGTTCAAGTCCTTCGTCGATCCGACGACGATCGGCACGCCCGGGCAACTGGTCGGGATCGTCGGTCCCAATGGTTGCGGGAAGTCGAACGTCATCGATGCGGTGCGCTGGGTGCTGGGCGAATCCAAGGCTTCGGCACTGCGTGGCGAGTCGATGCAAGACGTCATCTTCAACGGTGCCGGCGATCGCAAGCCCGTCGGTCGCGCCGCGGTCGAGCTGACGTTCGACAACAGCCAGGGGCGCATCGGCGGACAGTGGGGCCAGTACGCCGAGCTGTCGATCAAGCGGATGCTGGCGCGCGACGGCGACTCGACGTACTACATCAACAGCATTCCGGTGCGCCGCCGGGACATCCACGACCTGTTCCTGGGGACCGGCCTCGGTCCGCGCGCCTACGCAATCATCGAGCAGGGCATGATCTCGCGGGTAATCGAGGCGAAGCCCGAGGACCTGCGCGTGTTCCTCGAGGAGGCGGCCGGGGTTTCCAAGTACAAGGAACGGCGGCGCGAGACTGAAGGTCGCCTCTCGGATGCGCGCGAGAACCTGGCGCGGGTCGAGGACATCCGGCTGGAGCTCGGCAACCAGCTGGCCAGGCTTGACGAGCAGGCCAGGGTCGCGTCGCAATACCGCGACCTCGACCGGCGGCACCACGAGGCGCAGCATCTGCTGTGGCACGCCCGCGCCCAGGACGCCGCCCGCGGGCGCGAGCGCGCGGCCGTGGAGATCGCCACGCTGACCGTCGCGCTGGAAGCGCTGCAGGCCGACATGCGTCACGCCGAGACCCGGCTCACGACGCTGCGCGACGACCATTTCTCGGCGGGCGACGCGCTGCACGCGCGCCAGGCGGAGTTCTATGCGGCAACTGCCGAGGTCACGCGGCTCGAGCAGCAGCTCGCGTTTGCCCGCGAGAACGCCATGCGCCTCGCGGAGCAGGTGGCGCAGATCACGCATGCGATCGACGCGCTGGCCGGCCAGCAGGCGGCGCTCGATGCCGAGCGGTCGGCGGCCGATATCGCCCTCGCCGAGGCACTGGATGCGCGCGAGCGCGCCGTTGCCGCCGAGCGTGAGGCGCAGGCGGCGTTGCCGGCCCGCGAGGCGGCGCTTGCCGATGCCGGGAGCGCGCTTTCGGACTTGCAGCAGCAGATCGCGCTGGTCGAGCAGGGAATCCGCGTCGCCGAGGCGCGCCGCGAAAGCGTCGCGCAGTCGCTCGCCCGAATCGCTGCGGAGCGCGAAAAGCTTGCGACCGAGCTCGCCGGAATCGCGCCGCCGGACAGCGGGGCGTTGCGTGCAGTCGAGGAACAGCTTGCGCAGGAGGCGGCCGATCTCGCCGAACGCCAGAAGCAGCAATCGCTGCTGCAGGCGACAGTCCAATCGCTGCAGGAGCGCCAGCGCGACGTCGCCGGCCAGTGGCAACGATCTGCCCGGGCGCTGGGCGGTCTCGAAGCCCGTTCGGCAGCGCTGGCTGCGCTTCAGGCGAAGATCGGGCACGGGGCCGATGTCGACGGCTGGATCCGCGCGCAGGGCTTGGCCGACGCGCGCCGGCTCTGGCAGGTGCTGGACATCGAGCCGGGCTGGGAAGATGCGCTGGAGTCCGTGCTGCGCGAGCGCCTCAACGCGCTGCAGCTCGCACGCCTCGATGACGCAGCCGGTTTCGTCGGCGATGCGAAGCCGCCGGGCCGCCTCGCCGTCTACGCCGACGCGCCTGCCGGCGGGCTTCCCCATGTTCCCGCCGATGCCTTGCTGGCCAAGCTGCGAACGCAGCCGTCGACCGTCTCCCGCCTGCTCGCCGACAGCCTTCACGGCGTACGTTGCAGTTCCAGCCTCGATGCGGCGCTCGCCGAGCGCGGCAGCCTCGCACCGGGCGAAGCGTTCGTCACGCCGCAGGGCCATTGCGTGCATGCGCAGGGCATCGCTTTCTTCGCCCCCGACAGCGAGCTGCACGGCGTGCTCGCGCGCCAACGCGAGCTGACCGAACTGGCGACGGACATCGACGCCGCGCGCATCGCCGCCGGCGCCGCGCGGGCAGCGCTCGACACGGTCGAGCTCGGGCTCAAGGACCGGCAGGGTGCGTATCACGAGGAGAGCGTTGCACTCGCGTCGCAGCAGCGACGCTGCCACGACCTCGAGATCGAGCTCGTGCAGCTGCGGCAGGAGGCGGAGGCTGCCGCGCAGCGGCGGGTGCAGATCGGGCAGGAAGCCGAGGACCTCGCGACCCAGCATGCGGACGCGACGCAACAGCATCGCGAGATTGCAGCCGGGATCGCCGACATGCAGTCGCGCTTCCACGACGAGACCGCGCGGCGCGAAGCCGCGAGTCGGGCGCGCGACGAGGCCGACGTCGCGCTGGTCGGCGCGCGCGAGAGCCTGCGCGCGGCGGAGCGCGCAGCGCAGGAAGCCGGATTCGCCGAGCGCAGCTGCCGAGACCGGTTGGCCGAGATCGCGCGCCGGCACGAATCCCTCGCCGCACAGGTCGTGCAGCAGCAGGGCCTGCTGGCGCAGCTTTCGAGCGAGCGGCAATCGATCGACTGGTCGCCGGTCGAGGAGGCGCTGCAGCGCCAACTCGGCGAGCGGGTCCGGGCGGAACAGGCGCTCGCCGCCGCGCGCGATCGACAGGAATCGCTTGCGGCGGAGTTGCGGGCCGCGGACGAGGCACGGCTCATGAGCGAGCAGAAGCTCGATCCCGCGCGCGCGAAGATCCAGGACATGCAGTTGAAGGAGCAGGCGGCTGCGCTGTCCGAGCAGCAGTACGCGGGACAGCTTGCCGAGGCGCACGCCGATCTCGCGGCGTTGCCCGACGCGCTCAAGGCCTGGGGCAGCGCCCGCACGCTGCCCGCCGAAATCGAGCGCCTCGCGGGCGAGCTCGCGGCCCTGGGACCCGTCAATCTCGCCGCCCTCGACGAGCTTGCGCAGGCCACCGAGCGCAAAGGCTACCTCGATCGGCAGGCCGCGGATCTGGAAGAGGCGCTGCGCACGCTCGAGTCGGCGATCCGCCAGATCGACCGCGAATCGCGCGAGCTCCTGCGGCAGACGTTCGACATCGTCAATGCGAATTTCTCCAGGCTCTTTCCGACGCTGTTCGGCGGCGGCCAGGCCAAGCTGCTCCTGACCGGGGAGGAGATCCTCGACTCCGGCGTGCAGGTGATTGCACAGCCTCCGGGCAAGCGGAATACGTCGATCCAGCTGCTGTCGGGGGGCGAGAAGGCACTGACCGCGACCGCGCTGATCTTCGCGCTGTTCCAGATCAATCCCGCGCCGTTCTGCCTGCTCGACGAAGTCGACGCCCCGCTCGACGACTCGAACACGCACCGCTTCTGCGAGATGGTGAAGAGCATGGCCGGCGACACGCAGTTCCTGTTCATCTCGCACAACAAGATCACGATGGAGATGGCCAGCCAGCTCGTGGGGATCACGATGCCCGAGCCCGGGGTTTCGCGCGTCGTCGCGGTCGACATCAGCGAAGCGCTCGAGCTCGCCGAGACCGCCGCGGCGACGATCGCGACCTGATCCGTCGTTCTGCTGGCGGTCCCGCGCGCTATACTTCGCGACATCATGGCGACCCCCTGTGATTCCCGCGCCGCCCGGATTCTCGGGCCGCGTGCGCATGGCGGATGAGCTCGCTGCAGATCGGATTGATCGTCGCGGGCGCCCTGCTCGTCGTCGGTGTCCTCGCCTACAACGGTTGGCAGGAGCGTCGGTACCGGCGCAGCGTCGATGCCCCCGGTTCCGGCGACCGGGACTTTGCCGCCCCCGGTTCCGGCGAGCGTGTCGAGCCGACGTTGGTCGCGCCGAGCGCGGGTTCCGCCGCTCCCGCGATGCAGCTCGACGGGCGCATGTCGGATCGCACGACCGCCGCGCATGAAAGCCCGGCGACCGGTGTGCCGCACGGGGTCGTCGAGTCGCAAGCGCCCGGACCCGACCACGAAATCGAATGCATCATCGCGCTGCAGCCCGTCGAGCCGGTGACGGCCGGCGCCCTGGCCGCCGGCCTGCACGCGCGGATCGGCAAGCCGCTGCGCTGGTTCGGGCGCCCCGATCCGCGCAGCGACTGGAGGCAACTTGGAAGCGACACGCCCGGGCGATTCGCCGAGGTCATCGCGTGCATGCTGCTCGCCGACCGCAACGGCGCGGCGTCCCGGGCGCAGATCGAGACATTCGCGCGGGTGCTCGGGGACATCGCGCCAACGCTTCCGGCGGCGTTCGTTCCGCCCGACGTCAACCGCGAGGCGGCCCGTGCCGAGACACTGGACCGGCTATGTGCCGACCTCGACGTGCAGATCGGCCTCACGGTCCAGAAGCCCGATCCGGGCTTGATCCCCGGTACGCGCCTGCGCGGAGTTGCCGAGGCAGCGGGTTTCCGTCTCGCCCCTGCGGGCCGCTTCGAGTTCGTCAGCGAGGAGACAGGTGCGGTGCTCTATGCACTGCAGAACCAGCGCCCCGAGGAGTTCACGGTGGAATCGCTGCGGCTCACCTCGACCAGCGGCGTGGTGCTCCTGCTCGACGTTGCGCGCGTCGGCGAGCCGGCACGGGCGTTCGACCAGATGAAGCTCGCGGCGAAGCGCATGGCGCTTACGCTGGGCGGTGACCTCGTCGACGACAACCGGCGCCCCCTGGACGACGCCGCGCTGGCGCTGATTCGCGAGCAGGTGCAGTCGGCTGCCGATGCGCTGCGGTCGGTTCACATCGAGCCGGGCAGCGCCCGCGCGTTGGCGCTGTTCGCCGCATAGCGTGGGCCCGGGCAGGGCATCCCCGCCCGTGGCGCCGCGGGGCGCGACGGCGCAGCGAGCCGCGGCATTGCGCGACGCGATCAGGATTCACGACCGCAATTACTACGTGCTCGACCAGCCGACGATCAGCGACGCCGAATACGACGCGCTTTTCCGGGAGTTGCAGGCGCTCGAGCGTGAGCACCCGGCGCTGGTCACGCCCGATTCGCCCACGCAGCGTGTCGGCGGCGCGCCGCGCCAGGAATTCGCCCAGGTCAGGCATGCGGTGCCGATGCTGTCGATCCGCACCGAGACCAACACGACGGCGGCCGGCGCCGAGCTGTTCGATGCCAGGATCCGCCGCGACCTGGAGCTGCCCCCGGACGCGCCACCTGTCGAGTACATGGCCGAGCTCAAGTTCGACGGGCTCGCGATCAGCCTGCGCTACGAAGGGGGCGCCCTGGCCGTGGCGGCGACGCGCGGCGATGGCGAAGTCGGCGAGGACGTCACGCGCAATATCCAGAAGATCCGCGCGATCCCGCTGCGGCTGGTCGGCCGCCCCGTTCCCGACCTGCTCGAGGTTCGCGGCGAGGTCTACATGTCGAAGAAGGACTTCGCGGCCCTGAATGCCAGGCAGGCGGCCGCTGGTCTCAAGGCATTCATCAACCCGCGCAACACTGCAGCCGGCGCCGTGCGGCAACTCGATCCGTCGATCACCGCGCAGCGCCCGCTGCGGTTCTTCGCCTACGGAATCGGCGAGAGTTGCGGCTGGACCATGCCGGCGACGCATTCGGGGCTCCTCGACGCTCTCGAGGCGTTCGGCGTCCCGGTCAACCGCGACCGACGTGTCGTCCACGGTGCAGCCGAGCTCGTCGCGTTCTACGACGCGATCGCGGCGCGCCGCGACAAGCTGCCGTTCGAAATCGACGGCATCGTCTACAAGGTCAACAGCCTGGGGCTGCAGCGCGAGCTCGGATTCGTCACCCGCGAGCCGCGCTGGGCGGTGGCGCACAAGTTTCCAGCCCAGGAAATGCCGACGCGGGTCCAGGGGATCGACATCCAGGTCGGACGCACCGGGGCGGTGACGCCGATCGCGAGGCTCGCGCCGGTCTTTGTCGGGGGCGCGAACGTCACCAATGCGACGCTGCACAACGAGGACGAGATCCGCCGCAAGGACGTTCGCGTCGGCGATTGGGTGATCGTCAGGCGCGCCGGCGATGTGGTCCCCGAGGTGGTGCGCGTGCTGGTCGAGCGGCGCCCGGGGGACGCGCGTGAATTCGTCATGCCGACGGTCTGCCCCGAATGCGGCTCCGCGATCGTCCGCCTTCCCGACGAGGCGATCGCGCGCTGCAGTGGCGGGCTGGTCTGCCCGGCGCAGCGCAAGCAGGCATTGCGTCATTTCGCGAGCCGTCACGCGCTGGACATCGAGGGACTGGGCGAGAAGCTGATCGAGCAGCTCGTCGATGCCGGGCTCGTCGGCACCGTCGCCGACCTCTATGGGCTGCGGGCCCCGGA
>DASYXO010000055.1:0-10908 GCA_035934825.1 Casimicrobiaceae bacterium | reverse complement strand
GATGCCAACCTGCTGCACATCAGCTACGAGGGCGGCATCCTCGAGGATCCCGATTTCGCACCCGAGGAGTCGATGTGGCGCATCACTGTCTCGCCCGAGAAGGCGCCGGCCAAACCCCAAGTCGTCGCGCTCGAATACCTCCGGGGTGACATCGTCGCCGTCGACGCCAAGACGATGTCTCCCGCCGACGTGCTGACGACCCTCAACGCCATCGGCGGGCGGCATGGCATCGGCCGCCTCGACATGGTGGAGAATCGCTACGTCGGCATGAAGTCGCGCGGCTGCTACGAGACTCCGGGCGGGACGATCATGCTCAAGGCGCATCGGGCGATGGAGTCGATCACCCTCGACCGCGAGGTCCTCGCGCTGAAGGACGACCTGATGCCGCGCTATGCCCGGATGATCTACAACGGCTACTGGTTCAGCCCCGAGCGCTCGCTGCTGCAGGGACTGATCGACGCGTCGCAGGCGCACGTCAACGGCACGGTCCGCCTGAAGCTCTACAAGGGCACGGTCATGTGCGTCGGGCGCTCGTCTCCGCGCGATTCGCTGTTCGACACGAAGATCGCGACTTTCGACGACGACGCGGGAGCCTACGACCAGAAGGACGCGACCGGCTTCATCAAGCTCAATGCGCTGCGGATGCGTATCGCGGCGAACCGCGGGCGCCGCTGACCGCGCGGGCCCTCGCCCTCACCCCGGCCCTCTCCTGCAAGCGGGAGAGGGCGCCGGGCGAAATCGAGGCGATTGATCGAGTGAGCCGGATCACCAAAGGAATCCGATGTTGTCGTGATGTCCCGCGGCAATGTCGACGCGCTGCGTCTTGACCTGGCCGTTGTAATCGGCTCTGGCGGTGTAATGCCCGTCGGGAAGCTTCAGCAACAGCAGTGGTCCGCCGTCGTGAACGTCCACGACGGTCCGGCCGCCCTGGCCGGTGACGCGCAGTTTCACGCCAGCGACGAATTCGCTGCGGCCCTGCTCGCGCTTCGCGAACGTCATCTCCACCGGCCATTGCGCCGCCATGTGGCGGATCGCGTCGGCCTCGGTCTGCCCGATGCCTCCGTTGACAAAGGTCGCCACGCCCCGGGTCACCGCGACCGGCGCCGACATCGCGCGTGCCGCGCCAGGATTCGCCACCAGCACCGCGGCGAGAATCGCCGCGCCCAGTCCTGCACAGGTCCGTTCGCTCATGCTGTCCTCCGGGAATCCGTTGGGGTCCGGCGGACATGGTGGACCGCAGCGCCGTCGGCGACCATCGGCCGGCGACGCAAACGGGTGTCGGATGGCGGCCTACGGCGCCGGGCCCATCGCGGCGCTCGGGCTGCGGCAGACCGATCGCGTCAATCATGCCAAAATCAGCGCTGGTCCTGCAGCAATCGCCAAAAGCGCCGCGGCGCCCGCGGCATCGCGGCGCAGCCACGCGACAACCGGGAGAACGCCACCATGCCATCGTTCGACATCGTTTCCGAGGTCAACCAGGTCGAGGTACGCAACGCCGTCGACCAGGTGAACAAGGAGGTCTCGACGCGCTTCGACTTCAAGGGCTCCGACGCCCGCGTCGAAACCGACGACAAGACCCTGACGCTCTATGCCGACGACGATTTCAAGCTCAAGCAGGTGACCGACATCCTGACCGGCAAGCTCGCGAAACGCCACGTCGACGTCCGTTCGCTGAAGTACGGCAACGTGGAGAAGATCTCCGGCAACAAGGTCAAGCAGGTGGTCACCGTCCGCACCGGGGTGGAACAGGATCTCTCCAAGCGCATCGTCAAGCTGCTGAAGGACAGCAGGCTCAAGGTGCAGGGTTCGATCCAGGGCGATGCCGTTCGGGTGTCCGGCGCCAAGAGGGACGATCTGCAGGAGGCGATCGCGCTGGTGAAGAAGTCGATCACCGACTTCCCGCTGCAGTACCAGAACTTCCGCGACTGACGGTAGGATCGCCGCCTCAGGCGAGGTCGGCAATCAAGGCGGCGCGCACCGCCTCCGGCAGCGCCGGGACCCGCGCCGCGTAGTTCGGATGGTCGACGCCCGCCGCGAGCGCGCGTCCGCCCTTGAGCGCTGCGATCATGTCGCGCGTGAACTCGAAGCGCAGGAAATGCACCGACGAAGTCTTTTCCTGGTTCTCCCGCGGGAGGTCCTCGTCGGCGATTGCCGGCACCTCTGGAAACCCGTCGACGCGCAGCCACACGTCGGCTTCGATGCCTTTGAGCTGCGCCAGCGCCTCGCGGCGCTCGGCCTCGTCCTCGTACTCGATCAGCATCGTCGCCTTGAGATTGCTGCCGTCGGGGATCAGCGGGTTGTACGCATCGAGCTCGTCCTGGATGCCGGCTTCCTCGAAGGTCTTCTCGATGCGCAGCATCTCCTGAACCTGGTAGCGGACCGTGAGCTCGTCCTCGAACAGCAGCGTCACGTGCTCGCCGAGGCGCAAGCTGCGATCGCGTTTGTGCGCGAGGACACGCGCGCGGAACGCCGGGCGCTCCTTCGCGTACGCTTCCAGCGTCATGAGACTGTCGCGGGTGATGGCTGGCATTGCGAACTCCACGCTGATCCTGTTCATTCGATTCCGAAGGCGATCCGCAGCAGCGTAAGCGGATGCGCTTTTCGCGGTTCCGGCGCGCCCGACTGGGTAATGCCCTGCGCGATCCGACGCCCCGCGATCGGGCAGTCCGAGCTGATGTACTGGGGCTCGGGCTCGGCCATCCGCTGGAACACCGGCTTGCCGATCTTCATCGAGCTTGCATAGAACTCGCGCTTGACGCCGAAGGTTCCGTCGTGGCCGGCGCAGCGCTCGACGGTGCTGACCGTCGTGCCGGGTACCCATTCCAGCGCTTCGCGGGTCTTCTGGCCCACGTTCTGCACGCGCGAGTGGCAGGGTATGTGATAGCTGACCTTGCCCAGCGGATTCTTGAACTCGCGCTCGATAAGGCCGTCCTTGTCGCGCAGCACGAAATACTCGAACGGGTCGAACATCGCGTCGCGCACCACCTCGACGTCCGCGTCACCCGGGAAGATCAGCGGCAGCTCCTGCTTGAACATCAGCGTGCAGGACGGCACCGGCGAGACGATTGCGTAGCCTTCGCGGGCCAGCGGGGCGAGCAGCGGGATGTTGATGTCCTTGAACCTCTCGACGCCCTCGAGGTCGCCCAACTCGAGCTTGGGCATGCCACAGCAGACCTCGCCGGCAATCGTGACGTAGGTCACCTTGATGTGGTCGAGAAGCTTCAGGAGGTCGTGCCCGATGCCGGGCTCGTTGTAGTTGATGTAGCAGGTCGAGAACACCGCGACCTTGCCCGGCGTGCGTGCGCCGTCCCTGACCGGCCAGTGCAGCGACGGCCGCGCCGACTTCGGGAACGGCTTCGCGGCGTACGTCGGGAGCCAGGCGTCGGCCGCGACTCCCAGCGTGCGCTCCAGCATCTTGCGCACCGCCGGCGTCCGGTTGGCCCTGTTGACGGCGTGGACGACGACAGGAATGGTGGCAAGCTTGCCGACGGCGTCGGTCGCGCTCAGCATCCGATCGCGCGCACGCACCGGACCCTTCCGGTGCTTGTACGCCTTGGCGCGCAGCATCAGGTGCGGGAAATCGACGTTCCAGGGATGCGGTGGAACGTACGGACATTTGGTCATGTAGCAGACGTCGCACAGGTAGCACTGGTCCACGACTTTCCAGTAGTCCGCCTTGGCGACGCCGTCGACCTCCATGGTCTTGCTCTGGTCGACGAGGTCGAACAGCGTCGGAAACGAGCCGCAAAGCGAGACGCAGCGCCGGCAGCCGTGGCAGATCTCGAAGACGCGCTCCATCTCCTTGAAGAGCGCTTCCTGGTCGAAGAACGCGGGATTGCGCCAGTCGAGCGGGTGGCGCGTCGGCGCCTGAAGATTGCCTTCGCGGATCGTCATCGCCGGCGCGCTCCCGTTGCGCGCCGCGTCAGTCGGTGAGCGCGTCCAGGGCCTTCTGGAAGCGGTTGGCGTGCGAGCGCTCGGCCTTCGCCAGCGTCTCGAACCAATCGGCGATTTCCTCGAAGCCCTCGGTGCGCGCCGCCTTCGCCATGCCCGGATACATGTCGGTGTACTCGTGCGTCTCGCCCGCAACCGCGGCCTTCAGGTTGTCGCGGCTCGCACCGATCGGCAGGTCGGTCGCCGGATCGCCGACGATCGCGAGGTAGTCGAGGTGCCCGTGCGCATGGCCGGTCTCGCCTTCGGCGGTCGAGCGGAACAGGGCCGCGACGTCGTTCTGGCCTTCGACGTCGGCCTTGTTGGCGAAGTAGAGGTAGCGGCGATTCGCCTGCGATTCGCCGGCGAACGCGGCCTTCAGGTTGTCGTGAGTCTTGGTGCCTTTCAGGGACTTCATGTCGAGCTCCTCTTCAGCGTTGGCGCCCGCACGGGTAGGCGCGGGCGACGGACCGAGGACCGGCGCAAACGCAGCGCCGATCTCGTCGTGCATTGTGCGTCGCGCTAGATGATACGTCCAATTGACTAACCCAATGCACGCGATAGCTTCCGCTTATGAACGGCCTGGCGCGACGGAGTCTTTGTGAAGTTGCGATCCATGAGGTCTGTCAGGTAAGGTTGGGGCGAAACATCATTTCAAGATCGAAGAAACAATGAATTTCAGAGGCGATTTCCTGCTCCTCGGCAAGACCGACGTTTCCGCGCTTCGCGAGCGCGTGCTCGCGTTCACGGAAGAAGACTGGACGCGCGACGCCTGGCGCCGGAGCCAGTTCAAGGCCCACCAGCAGACGACGACCATCCCGCTGATTTTCGACGAGGATTTCCGGCACGGCCAGCCCACCGCCCGCCCCGATTACGCGCGGCTGCGCGAGGCGATCGAGCCGGCCCTCGGGCTGATCCGCGAACATTACGACCGGTCCGACGATCTCAGGCGCCTGCAGGACGCGAACGGACCGGCCTACCCGGTTCGCATGCTGCTTGCCCGCCTGTGCCCCGGCGGCACGATTCCGGCCCACATGGACAGGATTTTCAGCCTCGCGCACTCGCACCGCGTCCATGTTCCGATCGTGACGCACGACGACGTGAAGTTCGTCATCGATGGTCGCCGCCAACCGATGAAGGAAGGCGAGGTCTGGGAGATCAACAATCGCCGGGCCCACGAAGTCGAGAATGCCAGCCCGATCTACCGTGTGCACATGATCGTCGACTGGGTGATCCCCGGCGAGCGCTGCTGCTGCTCGGCGCATGCCCACCCGACCTCGCCTTGCACGCCGGACAACTGCCGGGCGACGGATTTCCGCCCGATGCCCTGCGACTGCCTGCACTGACCGCGGCGGGTGCTCTCACCACAGCACCGGGCACTGAGGCACGCGGCCGGGATCGTCGCCGAGCACTATTCACCTGCGGCCCTGCTCGAACTGTTCCGGCAGCCGCTGATCGTCCTGAGCGCACCGCGCTCGGGCAGCACCCTGCTGTTCGAGACGCTGCGCTGTTCGGATGCGCTGTGGAGCATCGGCACGGAATCGCATTTCATCTTCAATGCGTTTCCGCAGCTGCACCCCGCCGAGCGCAGTTTTGATTCAGGCGCGCTGGCCGGGGCCGACGCCACCCCCGCGCTGTGCCATCAGATGCGCGCCTGCTTTCTGGCCATGGCGCAGGACACCCGGGGACGCCGCTACCTCGACCTGCCGGAAAGCGAGCGCCCGCGGCACGTCCGGCTGCTGGAGAAGACGCCGCGCAACGCGCTGAACATTCCGTTCCTGCAAAAGCTTTTCCCCGACCTGCTGGGGTTGTTCCTGCACCGCGAGCCGCGCGAGGCCATCGCGAGCATCATGGAAGCCTGGAAGACCGGCATGCGCCAGGGCGGGTTTGTCACCTTCCCCGACTTGCCCGGCTGGGACCTGCGTCACTGGTGCCTGCTGCTGCCCCCCGGTTGGCGCGCCCTCAACGGCAGGTCGCTCGCCGAAATCGCCGCGTTCCAGTGGCGTGCTGCCAACGAAACGATCCTGCGCGATCTGCGCCAGCTCGGCCGCGAACGCTGGCTGCCCTTGCGCTACTGCGACCTGCTCGACGACACCACCGCAACGATCCGCCGGATCGTCGAATTCGCCGGTCTGCCCTTCGACGGGCCGTTGAAGGAACGTGCTTCAGCACCGCTGCCGCTCTCGCGTTCCACCGTCTCGGCGCCGGAGCGCGACAAATGGCGCCGTCACGCCGAAGTGATCGAGGCGCTCGCCGCACAGTATGCGCCGCTGGCCCGGGAGCTCGCGAGCCTTCGCTGAGCTCTCGCGCTTCGCGAACCAAAGGCCGCGTGCGACCCGTTTATGGTGCGCTGCGACTTCTATAAAGTGCACTCACCACGACCATCCAGGCCAGGAGGGGCCATGACCCGACCCATTTCACTCGCCGCGCTCACGGTTCTCGAGTTGACCCCGCCCGAAATGGTGGACTGCGCCGCCGCAGCCGGATTCAGCCATGTGGGCATCCGGTTGCTGCCTGCCACGCCGACCGAGCCCCAATTCGACATCGTGGGCGACACTCCGATGCTGCGCGAAGTCGAAAGCCGCCTGGCCGGCACCGGGGTCAAGGTACTGGATGTCGAGATCTTCCGGCTCAGGGCCGACACCCGCATCCGGGACTACGAACCCGTGATTGCGACCGCTGCACGCCTCGGTGCGAGCGAGCTGCTGCTCGCTGGCAACGACCCAGACGAAGTCCGCCTGATCGATTCTTTCGCGGCTTTCTGCGATCTCGCGGCACGCTATGGCCTGGGGGCCGATCTCGAGTTCATGCCCTGGACCGACGCCAAGGACCTGCCACAGGCCGCGCGGATCATCGAACGCACCGGCCGTGAGAACGCCGGCATTCTCATCGACCCGTTTCATCTGAGCCGCTCGCGAAGCCGCATCGAGGACATCGCAATGATTCCGCCGTCACGCTTCCACTTCATGCAGTTCTGCGACGTTCCCGCCGCGATTCCCCCGACGATGGATGCGATTCTCGCCGAGGCCAGGGGCGAGCGCTTGTTTCCAGGCGAGGGCAGCGTCGATCTGGTCGCATTGCTGCGCGCCGTGCCGCCTGACCTCCCACTGAGCCTCGAGGTGCCGATGCTTGCGCTGGCCAAGACCGTCGATGCCACCGAGCGCGCACGCCGCGCGCTCGCGGCGACCAGGCGCGTGCTCGCGCAGCTGGACGGCGACGAAACGCGACGACTCCCAGCAGCGGATCGTAAGCACCGAGGATGACGCCGGTGAGGGCGACCGATCCGGCGGCGATGAGCTGTGACCTGCTCGTCGTCGGCTCCGGAGCCTCGGGCCTCGCGACAGCGGTCACGGCCGCCTGGCACGGTCTCAAGGTGATTGTCGTGGAGAAGGCTCCGGTGTTCGGCGGCGCAACCGCGTGGTCGGGCGGATGGATGTGGGTGCCCGGCAATCCACTCGCGAAGCGCGCCGGCATCGACGAAAGCCCACAACAACCGCGAACCTACCTCAAGAACGAACTCGGCAAGCGATACGACCCGGCGCGGATCGACGCATTCCTCGACAACTGCGGGCCGATGGTGGCCTTCTTCGAGGAGCATACGGCCCTGCAGTTCGTCGACGGCAACGCCATTCCCGACGTGCACGGCCGGGTGGCCGGCGCCGCGACACAGGGACATCAAGTGATTGCCGCGCCATACGATGGCCGCGAGCTCGGGACATTGAATGCGCGGCTGCGCAGGACCATGCGCGAAACCTCGCTCATCGGCATGCCGATCATGGCGGGTCCCGACCTCATGGCCTTTCTCAGCATGACCCGCTCCTTCAAGTCGCTGCTGCATGTCGCCAAGCGCCTCTGCCGTCACCTGCTGGACCTCGCGGTCTACGGGCGCGCGATGCAGCTGGTCAACGGCGTCGCCCTGGTCGCACGGCTGGCGAAGTCGGCCGACAAGCTTGGCGTGCGGCTGATTGAATCGGCACCCGCAAAGCGGCTGATCCTGGACAACGGCGCAGTGCTGGGCGCGGTCGTCGCCGCCGCCGGCGGAGAGATCGAGATTCGCGCTGCCAAGGGTGTGGTGCTGGCAGCAGGCGGATTCCCGAACGACGTGCCGCGCCGCAAGGCGCTGTTCCCGCGCACCCCGACAGGGCAGGAGCATCTGGCTCTGCCGCCCGAGACGTGTTCGGGCGACGGCATCACCCTGGGCGAGTCGGCCGGCGGTTCATTGTTCACCGACATTGCCTCACCGGTCGCATGGGCGCCGGTGTCGCGGGTGCAGCACCCGGACGGAAGCATTGGCCACTTCCCGCACATCATCGACCGCGCCAAGCCCGGCGTGATCGGTGTGCTGTCCAATGGGAAGCGCTTCGTCAACGAAGCCGACGGCTACTACGACTACACGGCCGCGATGGTCGCCGCGGCGCCGCAAGACGAGGAGGTCGCATCGTGGCTCATTTGTGACCATCGCTTCCAGCGGCGCTACGGGCTCGGCTACGCGAAACCGTTTCCGGTGCCGCTCGCTCCCTATATTCGCGCCGGCTATCTGAAGCGCGCTGCGTCCGTCGAAGAGCTCGCACGAATTTGCGGTATCGCGCCAAACGCGCTGACAGACACCGTCAAGGCCTTCAACGAACATGCCCGCCACGGCGAGGACCCGGAATTCGGGCGCGGCTCGACCCCCTACAACCGCAAGCAAGGCGACCCCTTGCACGGCCCCAATCCCTGCGTCGCGCCGATCGAGAAAGGCCCGTTCTATGCGGTCAAGGTACTGCCCGGCAGCTTCGGCACGTTCGCGGGCCTGAAGACAAATGGCCACGCGCAGGTGCTCGGGCGCGACGACAGGCCTGTCGAAGGCCTGTATGCGGTGGGCGCGGACATGGCGAGCGTCATGGGCGGTTTCTATCCGTCCGGCGGCATCAACCTCGGTCCCGCCATGACCTTCGGATACATCGTCGGAAGGCACGCAGCGGGCGCGACGGGAGGAGGATGACCTTCCGCTGGCTGTCTTGAGCGCGATACGCGCGTCGTCGATCGAGTGTAAATGCCCCCGGCAGAGCCGGGGGCTCCCTTTCTTCCGCTCCTGGGCACGAGCTGTCGGTCAGTCGATCGGTCCGAGCGACTCAATTGCAGTCATTCGCCGCAACTGAATCCCGACTTGCCGCGACATCGTCGGGCGCGCAGCGCGCCGCGAACACGACGAACGACGTCCCGCAACGTGCGACGCGCGAGGGAATCGGCTATCATTTCGCGATGATGCCGAGCAGTTGGCCGAAGCCGTGACGACGTCGCTGGTGATGACGGTGATCGGCAGCGATCACCCGGGCATCGTCAAGTTGCTGTCCGATGCCGCCCAGCGCTTTGGCGCCAACTGGGTCGGCAGCCGGATGGCGAGCCTGGCCGGCCAGTTCGCCGGCATCGTGCATCTCGAAGTTCCCGACGAGAACGCCGAGTCGCTCGCCGATGCGCTCCGCGGATTCAGCTCCTCCGGATTGCAGATCGTGATCGCGATGGGCGAGTCGAGCGCGCCGTCGGCGCGAAAGCGGTTCGTCAGGCTCGAACTCGTGGGAAACGATCATCCCGGGATCGTGCGCGACCTCTCGGACCGCCTTGCCAGGCGCGGCGTCAGCATCGAGGAGCTTCATACCGAGGTCGCGAGCGCCGCGATGTCCGCGGGCCACCTGTTCAAGGCCAAGGCGCTCCTGGCAGTCCCGGAGGGAATTGGCAACGATGTTCTGAAGCGCGAGCTCGAGGCGTTGGCGGCCGAAATGATGGTCGACATCGACGTCGATGGGCAGGCGACCGGCAGCGCACCGCGCTCGACCCGCTGACGACTGCGCCAAGGACATCGCTCGGCCGGATCGCGGCTATAATGGCGCGGCCATGCCAGACACCCTGGGCCCATCGGCCCCCTACCCGGTCGCATACGAAGTCGCGCCCCAGCTGCACGACCGCAACCGGCTCACCGTCTTGTTCAGGCTCTTCCTGGCGATTCCGCACCTGATCCTAGTCGGCGGGCCGGGCCTCGTGCTGGGCGGCGGATTGGCATGGCGATTCCCCGCCCACGAGGATTGGACCTGGGGCGTTCACTGGGGCGGTGGCGGTGTCCTCGGTGCGGTCGCCTTCGTGATGGCGGTCATCGCGTGGTTCGCGATTCTTGCTGCGAGCACCCATCCGCGCGGACTCTGGGACTTCGCGTACTTCTACCTGTCCTGGCGCGCGCGCGCCATCGCCTACATTGCGCTCCTGCGCGACGAATACCCGCCGTTCGGGGAGGGCGCCTATCCGGCGCGCTTTGCGGCCAGCTATCCGGACGCGCCGCGACGCAAGTGGTCGGTGGCCCTCCGGATCGTCTACGTGATCCCGCAGGCGATCGTGCTCTTCTTCCTCGGCATCGCCTGGTGCATCACCACGGTGATCGCCTGGTTCGCGATCCTGTTCACCGGCTCCTATCCCGACCCGCTGTACCGATTCGCGGTCGGATATCTTCGCTGGTCGTTGCGAGTCGAGTCGTATCTGCTGCTGCTTCGTGACGAGTACCCGCCGTTCTCGTTCGAGGCGTAGCGCGCCAGCGCAGGCCCGCGAGTCACTCAGTCGATCAGCTCGTACGCCGGCAGGGTCAGGAAATCGACGAACGTGTCGTTGTTGACGAGATCGGCGAAGATCCTCGCCGCGACGTCGTACCTGCCCAGCGCATAGGCGGGGCCTAGCAGTTCGCGGATCTTCGCCATTTCCTCCGGCAGCATCTGCGCGACCAGCTCCCTGGTCACCTTGCGGCCGTCGTCGAGCTTGCCCTTCGGCGAGCGTATCCACTGCCAGACCTGCGAGCGCGAGATCTCGGCAGTCGCAGCGTCTTCCATCAGGTTGAAAATCGGCACCGCGCCCTGCCCCGCGAGCCACGCACCGACGTACTGGATCGCGACGCTGATGTTGAGCCGCAAACCCTTTTCGGTGATCGGCTGCTCGGGTTCGAATTCGACGAGGTCGGCT
>DASYXO010000011.1:0-2165 GCA_035934825.1 Casimicrobiaceae bacterium | reverse complement strand
GGTCCCAGACCGTCGCCCAGGGCGTCACCTCGCTGCCGGTGCCCGCGGTCGTCGGGATGGCGATCAGCGCCTTGGAGTTTCCGGGCACGAACGCCGTGCCCTTCGCGAGCAGTCGCGCAAGCTCCGGGAAACCGCCGCTTGGCGCGTCGACCGAGAGGACCTTGGCGGTGTCCAGCACGCTGCCGCCCCCCAGCGCGACAATCGCGTCGCAGCGTCCGCATTCGCGCCAGAAGCGCGCGTGCCGCTGCGAGAGCTCCGCGACATCGGGGTTGGGCGCAATGGCGTCGTCGACGCCGGCGAGCGCGGACCCGAGCAGCCGCGACACGCGATCGACGTATCCAAGCGCCGAAGCTTCCGGAAACGTCACCAGTGCAGCGGTCCGCGCGCCGAGCACGGCGGGCAGGCGGTCGAGCGCGTCCTCCCCGAAGGTCACCTCGACCGGATTGTGGAACGTCCAGCGCAACACGGCCTCCCCTGCTCCTGGCGCAGAGCACGGTGTACTACCGGATCGTGAAAGCTCGATGACGCCTGCAGCCACCTCCCCCGGGGCCGCAGGCCATGGACACAGTATCGGAGGGTCGTTAGCATTCAGCCAATACAAAATTTGTACAGCTCACATAGAATCCTTCTATGCGCCTCGCCCACCTCAGGTCGTTCTACGCCGTCGCGCGTCATGCCGGCTTCACCGCAGGCGCGCGGGCGCTGCATGTCAGCCAGCCGACCGTCACCTCGCAGGTCCGCGCGCTGGAGGCGACCTATGGCATCGAGCTGTTCCTGCGTCGCGGCCGCAGCGTCGCGCTGACCGACACCGGCGACGCGCTGTACGCGATCGCGCAGCGCATCTTCGAGCAGGAGGGTGAAGCGCTGGCGCTGCTCAGGAACACCGGCGAGCTGCGCGCCGGGAACCTGCGCGTGGGCGCCGTCGGGCCCTATCACGTGATGGCGATCCTCGGAGCGTTCCGGCAACGCCATCCCGCGATCGAGCTGGCGATCGCCGTCGGCAACTCGGAACAGGTCGTCGAGGGCCTGCTCGAGCGGCACACCGATGTCGCGGTGCTGGCCCACTACGCAGCCGACCCGCGGCTTCATTTCACCCCGTTCAGGTCGCACAAGGTCGTGATCCTGGTGCGGACGGACCACCGCTTCGCCCGCCGTCGCGGCATCCGGATTGCCGAGCTCGCGGGGGAGCCGATGATCGTGCGCGAGCGCGGATCGACGACCCGCAAGGCGCTCGACGACGCACTGCGCGCCTCCGGCGTCGTGCCGCGCGTCGCGATCGAGATCGGCAGCCGGGAGGCGGTGCGCGAGGCCACGCTGGAGGGGTTCGGCATCTCCGCCGTGTCGCAGATCGAATTCGTGCCCGATCGGCGGCTGCGCACGGTCCCGATCATCGACGTCGACGTGCAGACGCACGCGCATGTCGTGTGCCTGAACGAGCGGCGCCACACCCGCGTCATCGCGGCGTTCTTCGACGCCGCCGATGCGCTGCAAAAGCGAAGTTGACGCGGCCGCGCCCGGATTCAGCCCGTGCCGCGCTTCTTGCGCCGCGCGCGCGGATGCGCCGCGTCGTAGACCTTCGCGAGAGCCTGGTAATCGAGATGCGTGTATACCTGCGTGCTGGCAATCGACGCGTGGCCCAGCATCTCCTGCACGGCGCGAAGGTCGCTCGATGACTGCAGTACATGACTCGCGAACGAATGCCGCAGCATGTGCGGGTGGACATGGCGCGTCAGGCCCTGCCTGACGGCCCACTGCGCGAGCCTGCGCTCGATCGACCGCGGCGAGAGCCTGCGCCCCGGGCGGCCGACGAACATCGCGGCCTCGCCCACGGCCGCCAGGGTGCCACGGACGGCAAGCCATCGCTGGATCGCAGCGCGTGCCGCGCTCCCCACCGGCACGATGCGCTCCTTGCTGCCCTTGCCGAGCACGCGCACCTCCCCGGTTGCGAGGTCGCAGGCCCCGAGGTCGAGCTGCGCGAGCTCCGACAGCCGCAACCCCGACGAATAGGCCAGCTCGAGCAGCGCGCGGTCGCGCAGCGCAAGCGGCTCGGCGCCATCGATCGTGACCAGCCGCGCGGCCTCCTCGGGCGACAGTGCGGACGGCAGTCGTCGCGGCGATTTGGGCGCCTTGATCCCTGCGCAGGGATCCTCGCAAAGCGACCGGTC
>DASYXO010000385.1:0-11050 GCA_035934825.1 Casimicrobiaceae bacterium | reverse complement strand
GGCACCGTGTCGTTCCGGGTCAAGGGCGAGCGCCAGCACAGGTACGCCAACGTCGCACCGGCCGCAGGCGCGTAACCCGCTACCGAAATTCAGGGACGGACCACGTTTTAAATCAGGGACAGACCACGTTTTTCGTCGGGGATCCGGCGTTCGGAGCAACTCGCGTGAAGCCGACATCCGCCCGGATCCCCGACGAAAAACGTGGTCCGTCCCTGATTTAAAACGTGGTCCGTCCCTGAATTTCGGTAGCGGGTTACGCGCCTGCGGCCGGTGCGACGTTGGCGTACCTGTGCTGGCGCTCGCCCTTGACCCGGAACGACACGGTGCCGTCGACCAGCGCGAACAGCGTATGGTCCTTGCCGACTCCGACGTTCTCGCCCGGATGGATCAGCGTGCCGCGCTGGCGCACGATGATGCCGCCGGCGCGGATGACTTCGCCGCCGTAGACCTTGACACCGAGACGCTTCGATTCGGAATCGCGGCCGTTCCTCGAGCTGCCACCCGCTTTCTTGTGTGCCATGACGTATGCTCCTCAGCCGACGATCGCGTCGATCTTGAGCTCGGTGTAGTTCTGCCGGTGCCCTTGATGTTTCTGGTAATGCTTGCGCCGGCGCATCTTGAAGATCCGGATCTTCTCGCCGCGACCCTGCGCGACGACCGTGGCCTTGACGGTCGCACCTTCGACCGTAGGCGTGCCGACGCGGACGCTTTCGCCCTCGCCGACCATCAGCACCTGATCCAGCACCACTTCCGCGCCCACGTCCGCCGGTATCTGTTCTACCTTGAGCTTTTCGCCGGGGGCAACCTTGTATTGCTTGCCGCCGGTTTTCACGACCGCATACATGAGGAGACTCCTCTGGATTGCGTTTGATGCGCGCCCCGCGTTCGATTGGGCGTGCAGGATCAAGATTGCACTGCGCCCGCCGCGCATGCGCCGTGTGCAGCATACCCCGGCAGCATTGCCTCACCAGGCAGCGGGAAAGCCTTGGATTATAACGTATTTTGTGGAAGCGCAGCAACCACCGCTCGACTGAGCGCCGGAAGACTGTCCCGGGCGGGGGCGTAGGGCCCGGGCGCATCCGGTTCTCCGGTAAAATCCGTAACTTTCCGGCGCGCCGCAGCCGCGGCCGAGCGCACGTGCGCCCTTTCCCCATCCCCCGCGACCCTGTACCCCCCCTGGTGCCGTGACCGTCGGTTTCCTCAAGCCCGTCGTCGGCGACGACATGGCCGCCGTCGACCGGGTGCTGCGCGAGAACCTGTCCTCGGATGTCGTCCTGATCCGGCGCGTCGCCGACTACATCATCGGCGGCGGCGGCAAGCGGCTGCGCCCAGCCCTGCTGCTACTTTCCGCGCGCGCCTGTGGCTACGGTGGGCGCGATCACCATGTGCTCGCCGCCGTGGTCGAGATGATCCACACGGCGACGCTGCTGCACGACGACGTCGTCGACGAATCGGCGATGCGGCGCGGCAACGCGACCGCCAACGCGGCTTTCGGCAACCCGGCCTCGGTGCTGGTCGGCGATTTCCTCTATTCGCGGGCATTCCAACTGATGGTGCAGGTGGACCGGATGCGCGTTCTTGCGATCGTCGCCGATGCGACCAACACGATCGCCGAGGGCGAGGTGATGCAGCTGATGCACGCGGGCGACGCCGAGCTCGACGAGCGAGCCTACCTCGCGGTGATCGAGCGCAAGACGGCGAAGCTTTTCGAAGCGGCGGGACGCCTCGGCGCCGTCCTCGGCGGCGCCGAGCCGGCCCACGAGGAAGCGCTCGCACGCTACGGCAGGCACCTGGGAATCGCGTTCCAGATCCTGGACGACGTTCTCGATTATTCCGGACAAACGGCCGAAATCGGCAAGAGCCTCGGCGACGACCTCGCCGAAGGCAAGATGACACTGCCGCTGATCCGGGCGCTCGCGGTGGGCTCGGCCGCCGAGGCGAGTCTGATCCGCCACGCGGTTTGCGGCGGCGGCCTGACCGATTTCGAGCCGGTCGTCGCCGCCCTGGAGCGCTGCGGCGCCCTCGACTACGCGCGCGAGCGCGCGGAAGCGGAGGCGACGGCTGCCGCATCGTGCCTCGACGGCTTGCCCTCGACGCCGGCATCCGCCACTCTGCTACAATTATCGACTTTCGCGGCGCAGCGTACGTACTGAAACGGCACGTGCGATTCCCGGGCGTCGCGCGCAGCAATTGGCAGCAATCGGCAGCGCACGGCATTCGCCGGCGCCCGCCCGCGAATTTCGGCAGCAATCGGGGTGTAGCTTAGCCTGGTAGAGCGCTACGTTCGGGACGTAGAGGCCGGAGGTTCGAATCCTCTCACCCCGACCACGGTTTCCCCCCGCCGCTTAATGCTTGCGCCCGGGGTTCCCCTATAATCGCCGTGACGGCACCGACGAGGCCCCGCGTTCCCCAGGGAGGAATGTCCATGTTGACCCGCATCGCGCTGGCCGCACTCGCCGCGGCCTGCTTGCCCGCGTTCGCGCAAACGATTCCCGCAGCCTATCCCGCAGACTACGCGAAGACGCTTGCAGCGGCCGAGAAGGAAGGCAGGGTCGTCGTCTACAGCACGACTGACACCAAGGCCGCGCAGCCGCTGATCAAGGACTTCGAGCTTCTGTATCCGAACATCAAGGTCGAGTACAACGACCTCAACTCGACCGAAATGTACAACCGCTTCATTGCGGAAGTCGCCGCGGGCCAGGGCTCCGCCGACGTCATGTGGAGCTCGGCGATGGACCTGCAGGTGAAGCTCGTCGACGAGGGTCACGCGATGACCTACCTGTCGCCCGAAACGCCGAAGCTCCCGCACTGGGCGGTCTACAAGAACCAGGCCTGGGGCACGACCTACGAGCCTTGTGTGTTCATCTACAACAAGCGGCTCGTCACCGGAGCCGACATTCCTCAGGATCACGCGTCCTTCGCGAGGATCCTCAACACGGAGTCGGCGAAGTACAAGGGCAAAGTCACGACCTACGACATCGACAAGAGCGGGCTGGGCTTCATGTTCTTCGTGCAGGACACGAAGTACTTCGCAGGCATGAAGGATCTGGAGCGTGGATTCGGCAAGACCAGCTACCGCGTCTACTCGGCAACCGGCAACATGCTCGAGAAGGTTTCGTCGGGCGAGCACCTGCTGGGCTACGACGTCCTCGGCGCCTATGCGCTGGTGCGCGCGAAGAAGGATCCGAACCTCGGCGTCGTGATGCCGAAGGATTACACGCTGGTGCTCTCGCGCGTCATGTTCATCAGCAAGGCCGCCAAGCATCCGGATGCGGCCAAAGTCTGGACCGACTACATCCTGTCGGCGCGCGGCCAGAAGGTGATCGGCGGCGCCGTCGAGCTGTTCTCCGTGCGCAACGACATCGATGCCGAATACACTGCGGCGAAGCTCGACAAGGAGCTCGGCGACAAGGTGAAGCCGATTCCGGTCAGCGCGGAAATCACGACTTATCTCGAGCCCGCGAAGCGCCTCGAATTCCTGAAGGACTGGAAGGCGGAACTGGCTGCGGGCGCCAGGTAGCCGGCACCGGGCCGCCCGCACAAGCGCCCGCCGCGCATCGCCGCGGCGGCGAACCCGCGTTCGGGACTGCCGATGACGAGCGCCGCCGACTCCTCCCTGCCGGCCTACCCCGGCCCGGACGGACTTGCGCTCGCCCGCGGGCTGCCGCGGGCGCTGACGATCGCGCTGACCGCGGCCGCCGTGCTCGCGCCGCTGTCGCTGATCCTCTACCAGAGCCTGCTGTCGGCGCCGTTCTTCGACGCGAAGAAGACCCTCGGGCTCGACGCCTACCGGTTCATCTTCGCCGACCCCGATTTCTGGAAAGCGCTCGGCAATTCGCTGCTGATCGCGAGCGGCATGACGCTGATCGCCGTGCCACTGGGCGGCGTGCTGGCGTTCGTGATGGAGCGCAGCGACCTGCCGCGCAAGCGAATCATCGAGCCGCTGATCCTGGTGCCGAGCTTCGTGTCGCCGATGGTCCTCGCCTTCGGCTACGTCGTCTCCGCGGGGCCGGTAGGGTTCTACTCGGTGCTCACGACAAAGCTGTTCGGCGGCGTTCCCTGGGGCCTCTACTCGGTGCCCGCAATGGCGGTCATCGCCGGGCTGATGCACGTTCCCAACGTCTACGTCTACGCATCGTCGGCACTCAAGAATCTCGGCTCGGACGTCGAGGAAGCCGCGCGGATCGCAGGCGCCTCCCCGCTGCAGGTCGCGATGTCGGTGAGCCTGCCGCTGATCATGCCGGCGCTGCTGTTCTCGTCGGTGCTCGTGTTCTTCCTCGGCCTCGAGCTCTTCGGCCTGCCACTGGTGCTCGGCGATCCCGAGGGTCACCTCGTGCTTTCGACCTATCTCTACGAGCTGACCAACAAGCTCGGGACGCCGTCCTACCACCTGATGGCCGCAGTGGCCATCTGCATCGTCGCGATGACGGTGCCGCTGGTGCTGCTGCAGCGCAGGCTGCTGCAGAACACGCGCAAGTACGCAACGATTCGGGGCAAGGCCGGACGCCTGCGTGAGCTCCCTCTGGGCCACTGGAAATGGGCCGCGATCTCGCTTGTCTGCCTGTTCCTCCTCGTGACCGACGTCGTTCCGTTGTCGGGAATCGCGCTGCGCGCATTCGTCACCAACTGGGGCCTCGGCGTGAGCGTGATCGACGCGCTGACGCTCGACAATTTCCGCTCGGTGTTCGAGGAGCCGACGCACACGCGGGCGATCTGGAACACCGTGCTGCTCGGCACCCTCGGTGGCGCGATCACCGTTGCCTGCTACACGGCGATCGGCTTCGCGACCCACCGGCGCAACGACGCCTGGTCGCGCATCGTCGACTTCCTGGTGCTGGCGCCGCGCGCCGTGCCGGGACTGCTGATCGGGCTTGCCTTCCTGTGGGTGTTCCTCTTCTTCCCCCCGCTGACCCCGCTGCGCACGACGATCTTCAGCATGTGGCTGGCCTACAGTGTCGTGTGGCTCGCCTACGGCATGCGCCTGATCTCGTCATCGCTGATCCAGGTCAGCCCCGAGCTCGAAGAGGCGGCGCGCACTGTCGGCGCACGACGCGGCCGGATTTCGCGCGAGATCACGCTGCCGCTGATTCGGGCCGGGCTGCTCGGGTCGTGGCTGCTGGTGTTCATGATCTTTGAGCGCGAGTACTCGACCGGCGTGTACCTGCTGGGACCCGGGACCGAAGTCATCGGCGCCGAGCTCGTTTCGCTGTGGCAAGGTGGCGCGATCGACGTCGTCGCGGCGCTGGCGCTGATCAACATCGTGCTGGTGTTCATCGGGCTGGCAGCTGCGCTGCGCTTCGGCGTGAAGCTGCGCGACTAGGAATCGTTCCGGTCATTCCCGAATCCCAGGACCACGCCATGCCCGAGCTCAGCGTCGACGACCTCCACCTGCGCTACGGCGACCACCCGATCCTCGAGGGGGTCTCGCTGACGCTCGAGCGCGGCGAGGTCGTTTCGCTGCTGGGACCCTCCGGCAGCGGCAAGACGACGCTACTGCGAGCAGTCGCCGGCCTCGAGGTACCGCACCGGGGGACGATCCGCATCGGCGATCAGCCCGTGTTCGACGGCGCCTCGGGGGTCGATGTGCCGGCAGAGGGCCGCAACCTGGGACTGGTGTTCCAGTCCTACGCACTGTGGCCGCACAAGAGCGTGTTCGACAACGTCGCGTATGCGCTCAAGCTGCGCAAGGTCCCCGCGCCCGAGCTTCGCAGGCGCGTCGACGCAGCGCTGGCGCAGTTGTCGCTCGAAGCCCTCGCCGCACGCTTCCCGCACCAGCTTTCGGGAGGCCAGCAGCAGCGGGTGGCGCTGGCGCGCGCATTGGTCTACAACCCGCCCGTGATCCTGCTCGACGAGCCGCTCTCGAACCTCGACGCCAAGCTGCGCGAGGAGGCGCGCGCATGGCTGCGCGAGCTGATTGTCCGGATGCAACTGTCGGCGCTTTGCGTCACCCACGACCAGGGCGAGGCGCTGGCGATGTCCGACCGCATCCTGCTGCTGAACGGAGGCAGGATCGAGCAGCAGGGAACGCCGCAACAGATGTACGGGGATCCAGCGACGCTGTTCGCCGCCGATTTCATGGGCAGCAACAACCGGCTGACCGGCCGCGTCGCGGAGATTCGCGACGGCGAGGCGTTGCTCGAGGGCGCCGGCTGGCGACTGTGGGGAACCGCCAGGCCCGGCGCGGCAACCGGGAGCGAAGGCACCGGCATGATCCGCCTCGAGCGCATCCGGGTCGCCGACGGTCCCGGCGAAAACCGGCTGCAGGTGGCATTGTCGACGTCGATGTACCTGGGCGACAAGTGGGAGCACCTGTTCACGCTCGGGCCCCTGCGCCTGCGCGCCCACGGCGCGCGGCCGCTGGCTGCGGGCCAGCATTGGCTCGACATTCCGCGCGCGGACTTCTGGATCTTCTGAGCCGCGCGGCGCGCGGAACGGCAGATGCGCGACGCCTCGCATTCTTTAAGATTCCCGTAAGTCGGCTCGTGGATGCTTCGGAGGCCCGTGTTTCGCGGCGCTCCGCTGTCGGCATTCGCCCGGCAGGGGAACCTCTGGAGAGAAATCAGTGGAAACGAAGAGAAGCGAAGCCGCGTTACGGATGCTGAACAAGGTGCCGGAAATCACGATCGTTTTCTGGATCATCAAGATCATGGCGACCACCGTGGGGGAAACGGCCGCCGATTTCCTGTCGGTCAAGTTGAAATTGGGTCTCAGTGCCACATCGTATGTCATGGGCGCCTTGCTACTGATAGCACTCCTGATCCAGGTCCGGTCGAAAAGGTACGTTCCCTGGACTTACTGGATCACCGTCGTCCTGATTAGCGTCGTCGGGACGCTCATCACCGATAACCTGGTGGATAACTTCGGAGTCCCGCTGACGGTGACAACCGCGGTGTTCAGCGTCGCGTTGCTCGCGACCTTCGCGGCTTGGTATGCGAGCGAGAAGACCCTGTCCGTTCACACGATCTGCACCACCCGGCGGGAGCTTTTCTATTGGGCGGCCATCCTGTTCACCTTTGCGCTGGGTACCGCCGCGGGCGATCTCACGGCGGAGCGCCTGGGCGTAGGTTACGCAAACTCGGCCATGATCTTCGGCGCAGCGATCGCACTGGCGACGTTTGCCTGGTACTTCCTGAGGATGAACGCTATCCTGGCATTCTGGGCCGCCTACGTCCTGACGCGTCCGCTCGGAGCTTCGCTCGGCGACCTGTTTTCGCAACCGACGGGCAATGGAGGCCTGGGACTCGGGACGGTCGTCACCAGCGCAATCTTTCTCGTGATCATCCTGGGGCTGGTCGGTTATATGAACGTCGGCGAGCGAACTGGCACGGTGACCCGGAACTCGGCGTAAGCCGCACTCTGCAGCGGCGGGCTATGACGGTCAACGCGTGCCGCTCGCGGGCTGGGCGTTCGACGCCTGGAACCGCACTGTCACCCGCAGACCGCCCAGGCGGTGCGATTCATCGAGGCTGATCGTCGCATGGTGCCGGACTGCGATGCTCTGGACGATCGCAAGTCCGAGCCCGCTGCCGGGAGCGACGCTGCCTCCGGCCACCCTGTAAAAACGATCGAAGACGCGGCTGCGCTCGGATACGGGTATCCCCGGCCCGCTGTCCGCGATTTCGACGACAGGTGACCGGTCGGCGATGCGAATCGCAACGTCGATCGTGGCGCCATCCGGCGTGTGCTTGATCGCGTTTTCGAGCAGGTTGCGAAACAGAATCCGCAAGGACTCCGGCTCGCCGGCGACCGAGACAGCGGCGGACTCGCTGATCCCCAGGTCGATGCGCCGCTCATGTGCTGCCGCGAGCACATCGCCTATTGCCAGGGACGCGACGGTCCGCAAATCGACCCGCGCCGTGTCCACCGGATCGACGGCGGCGTCCTGCCTTGCAAGTACCAGCATCTGATCGACGAGGCGGCCCATTCGATCGATGCCCCCGATCAAGCGCCGAGCCGCCACCGCTCGCGCCTCGGTACCCGTCGCGCGCTGCATGCTTTGCACCTGCAGCCGCAGCGCCGCCAGAGGCGATCGCAGCTCGTGTGCCGCATCGGCGACGAAGCTTTGCTGCGCGGCGAAAGCTTCGGCAAGCCGCCCAAACAGCAGATTGATCTCGTCCACCAACGGGCGCACCTCATCGGGAATGTCGGCCGCGGTGAGCGGAGACAGCTCCTCGGCAGCGCGCCGCGCGATCTGCTCGCGGGCGCGCAGCAGCGGGCGCGTCGATCGCGACACGACCCACCAGACGGCGAGCATGAGTATGGGCGCGAACAACATGACCGGCCCCACGATGCGCAGGACGAGGCTTCCCGCAAGCTCCTGCCGGGCTGACAAATCCTGGGCGACCTGGATGACCTGCGTCGATGTCCGCGTCGAGAAAACCCGATACCGCGTGCCATTCACCGTGACATCCGAAAAACCCTGCGCAGCCTGCCGGGGCAGCTCGACCCGCTCGCTGGACGTCAGTTCCGGGGTTCCGTCCAGGGACCAGATCTGGATGACGAAATCGAAGTCCGCTTCGTCAACGTCGTGCGCGAGGTGCCGAGGCAACGGACCCGACGGCAGCCCGCCGCGCAATGCCAGTGCGATCTGCTGCATGTGATAGTCGAAGATACCGTCTGCTTCCGAGCTCGCGGCGTAGAACGCGAGGCCTCCCTGGACCAGCGCTGCCAGCGCGACCGCGATCAGCAGCAGCCAGAGCAGCCGTCCCCGCAAGGAGTAGGAACGAGGCGCCGGCGGGGGCCTCACCATGGTCAGACTTTCGGCACGAGGTACCCGACCCCGCGCACGTTCTGAATCAGCTTCGAGCCCAGCTTCCTGCGCAGGCCGTGGATGTAGACCTCGACCGCGTTGCTGCTGACGTCATCCTTCCAGCTGAAGAGCTTTTCCTCGAGCTGGGCGCGCGAAAGGATCAACCCCGGTCGCGCGAGCAACGGCTCCAGCACCGCCCATTCGCGCGCGGAGAGGATGACGGGCGCGCCGTCGACGGTGACTTCCTTGGTCGCCGGGTTGATCGTGACATTGCCGTACTCGTAGACCGGCTCGGCCCGTCCGGACGCTCGACGAAGTTGGGCACGAATGCGGGCCAGCAATTCGTCGATATCGTAGGGCTTGACCACGTAATCGTCGGCACCGGCGTCGAGTCCCGCGATCCGCTGTTCCACGGCATCGCGCGCGGTGGCGATCAGCACCGGCACGCGTTGCTTCCGCGCCCGCATCGACCGCAGGACTTCCAGCCCGTCCTTTTTCGGCAGGCCCAGGTCGAGCACGACCAGGTCGTAGGCGTGGGCGAGCACGGCGGCGTCCGCCAGCGCGCCGTCCTTCACCCAATCCACCGCGAAACCCTCGCTGCGCAGGGTCTCCAGCACGACCTCGCCGATCATCAGGTCGTCTTCTACCAGCAGCAGTCGCATCGATGCAAGGCGCCTATAGGTAGGAGCGGCGATCATCCGGTCTCGGCGACGAGCCGTGCACGCGCGTCGACCTGACCGGTCCCTCCGGGTTCTCGTCGGCTCCAGCGTACGCCCCGATGCTTAGGCAGGGCTGAATGCCTATTCCCGCAAGGCGCGGTCGGGATGCAGTGTCGCAGAACCGGCCCGTGACGCAATCCACGAGACCGTGGTCAAGCCGCGCGCCAGGGGCCCAGTTGCCATCTGGGACGGCGAGTCCAAACGCGCGTCCATCGAGCACGACAGCGTTCACGTCGAGCCCTGATGCGGCGGCGGGAGGCGATGTTCATCGACAGCGGGGCAGGGATCCCCCTTTCCCTGTCGCGAGATCCGCTGCACGGACAGGCGCGGGAACCATGGGATCTGCTGCACGGATCGGCCGCGAAGCTTTACGCTTCCCTTCCCATCGCCATCGAGACCTTTACGATCTCCCGGCGGTTGATGCAACCCGCTTCGCGATCATGCAGCGCGCACGCATCCGGCCTGCCTTCACGTTCGACCACCATTCTCACCCACCTGCATGTACGCGATAATCGCGGCCGTCGGGGCTGCGGTCTTTTCAGTGCAGGTTTGCGCGCCGTGCGTCCTCCCGAGCCGTCAACCTGCACCGGCACCGACACGGATTCGAGGGACGAGGACTTGCAAAGACTTGTGCCGTCTTGTACAGAAAATCATCGATCAAGGTTAATTTCTCTTGCGGCGACAAGCTGTTACAGCGCAAAGCGGCAAGCCGGACAAGGGACCCGGCTCGTCTGGAATCTCTGAACATACCCCGATGATGCAGCAGTACCTGCGGCTCAAGGGGGAACATCCCGACCGCCTGCTGTTCTACCGGATGGGGGATTTCTACGAGCTGTTCTACGCCGACGCCGAGCGTGCGTCCCGCGTGCTCGACATCACACTGACCGCGCGTGGCCAGTCGGCGGGCGCGCCGATCCCCATGGCCGGGGTACCGTATCACGCGCTGGAGCAGCACCTGCAGCGCCTGCTGGAGCGCGGCGAGAGCGCGGTCATCGTCGACCAGGTCGGCGATCCCGCGGCTTCCAAAGGGTTGGTCGAGCGCCGGGTCACCCGTGTCGTCACGCCCGGTACCCTGACCGATTCCGGCCTGCTCGACGCCAGGCGCGACGCGCCACTGGCGGCGCTTTGCCGCGAAGGCGAGCGCGCGGGCATCGCGTGGCTCAACCTCGCCTCGGGGCGGCTGACGCTGATCGACGTCGCGGCGAGCGACGAGGTGGCGACGCTGGAGCGCGTCGACCCCGCCGAGCTGCTGTTGCCGGAGGACATGGCGGCACCCGCTTGGCGCGGGGCGGCGCCGCCGACGCATGCGGTGCCCGCCTGGCAATTCGACGCGGCGCAGGGCGAGCGCGGGTTGACGCGGCAACTGGGAACCGTCGACCTCGCAGGCTTCGGCGCCGCGGACGCGCCGCTGGCGGTGCGCGCCGCCGGCGCACTCGTCGAGTACGCGAGTGCCACCCAGCAGGCCACCCTCGCCCACGTCCGCACGCTGCAGGTCGAATCGCCCAGCGAGTTCATCGCCCTGGACGCCGCGACGCGGCGCAATCTGGAAATCACTCAGACCCTCGCTGGCGAGCAGCAGCCG
>DASYXO010000358.1:0-1507 GCA_035934825.1 Casimicrobiaceae bacterium | reverse complement strand
GATCGAGTTTATCCGGATCTTCGCAAGGCCGGAGCGATGAAACAAACTGAAACCCGCGCCGCGAGTGGAAATCGCGCCGCGAGTCCTGGTCGGGGCGTCACCAGACCAGCAGCACGCTCGCGCCGCCGTCGGCGCGCGTGTCGGTGCGCGTGTGCAGTCCCGCGACGGCGTGAGCGAAGATCGCGAGTGGCGTGTCGAAATCCTCGAGCGTGTGCGCCGCCTCGATCAGTCCGCGGGCCGGATCCACGCGCTCGAGCGTCACCATTGCCACCCAAAGCGGGCGCGGCGCCGGCGCGTCCTGGGCGATGACGTCCGCGACGTGCCAGATGCGCACGACCGCGCGCGTGCGCGCGTCGACCGGGCGCTCGAAGGTGAGCGCAGCGGCCTCGCCGTGGTGAAACTTGGGCAGCACGGGCAGCTCGTCGATCGGCGTCGAGGGCAGCAGCCACAGCAGCGTCGACTTCGACAACCAGGCGGGCGGTGCCTGCCAGCCGGCTGCGCCGAGCACGCGCGCAACCGTCGCGGCGTCGGCGACCCATTGCACGCGGAAAGGCTCGTCGTCGCGCCCGGCAAGCTCGGAGCGCGCCGCAGCCACCCCGAGCCACGCGCCGTCCTTCCACGCCTCGAAGCCGATCGATCTCGACGCCTCGGGCTTCGCGTAGCGCTCGAGGTCGGCCGCATGGTTCTTCGCCACGTAGCCGCCGCCTGCCAGCGCCACCGTTGCCACGACCAGCAGCGAGACGGGGAGTGCGCGCAACGGGCGCTCGCGCACGTGCGCTGCGTACGCGATCGTGAGCAACGCGATCCACGCGACTCCGAGTGCGAGGCTCGCCGCGACATCGGAAAACCAGTGAACGCCTAGGTAGAGGCGCGAGAACGCGACCGTCAGGATCGCGACCGCGGCCGTCAGCGCGATTATCCCTTTCTGCCAGCCGGGCTTGCCGCGGCCGATCAGCGAAGCGAGGAATCCGTAGACGACCATTCCGACCGCCGCGTGCCCGCTGGGGAACGACATCGTGTCGATCGCCGCATATTCGTTGAGCGGGCGCACGCGGCCGACCGCGTGCTTCAGTGCCAGCACCGAGAGCGCGGCGAACACGACGGCGCCGATCCAGTACGCCAATGTTCGCAGGCGCCGCGTCAGCGCGAGCCACAGCGCGACGATGCCGATGACCGGGACCATCACGTAGGCGCCGCCGAGCTCGGTGACCGCGACCATCAGACTGTCGCCCCACCCGGTGCGCAGTGCCTGCAGCGCGTCGTAGATCGACCGATCGAGCCTGACCAGCGGGTCGCCGCTGACCACATCCTGGAGGATTCCGAGGAACAACCACGCTGCGCCGATCAGCACCACTGCCGACATGAGCAGGACGCCCGACTCGCGCCGCTCGGGATCGAACAGCGACAGGACCGCGCGAGACACGGGGCCGCTTCCTGCGCGCGCGCGCGAGACGACGCGATCGCGCAGCCAGGCGACGACCGGGCTCCCGTAATGGATCGCCAGCCG
>DASYXO010000313.1:0-4167 GCA_035934825.1 Casimicrobiaceae bacterium | reverse complement strand
ACCACGTTTTCCCGCAGGCGTCTCCCGTCGTCGGGGACGTCGGGGAAAACGTGGTGCGTCCCGGGTTTCCCAAAAACGTGGTGCGTCCCAGGTTTCCCGGTGGCGGATTGCGCGGTCTCGGCGATGCGTTCGAACCAGGCGCGGACGACGGCGTGGTACTGCGGATCTTCGAGCAGGAACGCATCGTGGCCGTGGGGCGCGGCGATCTCGGCATAGGCGAGGTCGCGGCGCTCGTGCACCAGCGCCTTGACGATCTCGCGCGAGCGCGGCGGCGGAAAGCGCCAGTCGGTCGTGAACGAAACGATAAGAAACCTGCAGATGGCGTCCGACAGCGCCTGTGCGAGGTTGCCGCCAGCACGCGTCGCGGGATCGAAGTAGTCGAGCGCCTTGGTGATCCGCAGGTAGGTGTTCGCGTCGAAATACTCTGCGAACTTCTCTCCCTGATGGCGCAGATAGGATTCGATCTGGAACTCGGGCGCGAACGAGAAGCGCAGGCCCTCGCGGAGCTGGCGCCCGAATTTCGTCTCCATCTGCTCGTCGGACAGGTAGGTGATGTGCCCGATCATCCGCGCAACGCGCAAGCCCCGCCGTGGCTTCACGCCGTGGGCGTAGTAGTTGCCGTCGAAGAACTCCGGATCGGTGAGGATCGCCTGGCGTGCGATCTCGTTGAACGCGATGTTCTCGGCGGAGAGGTTGGGCGCCGCCGCGATGACCAGCGCGTGCCCCACGCGCTGCGGATAGCGGATCGCCCAGTCGAGGGCCTGCATGCCCCCGAGGCTGCCGCCCATCACGGCCGCCCAGCGCTCGATGCCGAGCTGGTCGGCGAGTCGCGCCTGCGCGTCGACCCAGTCTTCGACGGTCACCAGCGGGAAACCGGCGCCCCAGGGCGCATCGGTGGCGGGATTGACCGACAGCGGCCCGGTCGACCCGAAACAGCTACCCAGGTTGTTGACGCCGACGACGAAGAAGCGGTCGGTGTCCAGCGGCTTGCCGGGGCCCACCATGTTGTCCCACCACCCGACGTTGTCGGGCTCGCCCGCATACCAGCCCGCGACGTGGTGCGAGGCGTTCAGTGCGTGGCAGATCAGTACCGCGTTCGAGCGCGCGGCATCGAGCGTGCCGTAGGTCTCGTAGGCGAGATCGTAGGCGTCGAGCGAGCGTCCGCAGGCGAGCAGGAGCGGCGCTTCGAAGCGCATGCGCTGCGAGACGACCACGCCGACCGAGCGTCCGCTCGCGGCGCCGGCCGCCCCGCCACCGCCGGTGGTGTCGGAGAACGATGCCATGGACAGCGACTGGGGCAACAAAAACCCGACCAGCTTCGAAGGCTAGGTCGGGTTGGCCTGGTAGTGCGGACCGCTCCGCTTTAGCCGTATTTGTCCGCCGGAATCCCGGCGCGCGCCCGCAAGCTGGCTCAAATCGGCGCGATCGCGGGATTCTAGCGCATCGCCTGATCAGGCGTTCAGCCGGTCGAGCAGCGCAACGAGCTTCGCCGGGTCGTCGGCGCGCCGGATTCGCTCGATCACCGCGGTGCCTGCCGCCACGTCGCTCTGCAAGACCCTCTGCTTGACGCGCAATAGATGCGACGGGTGCATCGAGAAATCGCGCAGGCCGACGCCCAGCAGCAGGCGCGTCAACTGCGGCTCGCCTGCCATCTCCCCGCAGACGGCGATCGGGACCCGTGCCTTGCTCGCGCCCGCGATCGCCAGCGCGATGAGCTTGATGACCGCCGGATGCAGCGGGTCGTAGAGGTGCGAGACCGTCTCGTCGGCGCGGTCGACGGCCAGCGTGTACTGGATCAGGTCGTTGGTGCCGATCGACAGGAAGTCGAGGCGCTTCAGGAACGCGCCCATCGCCAGCACCGCGGCAGGGATCTCGATCATGCCGCCGACCGCGATCTCCGGGTTGAACGGCTCGCCCTGCTCGCGCAGGCTCTCCTTGGCGCGCTCGATCAGCACCAGCGTCTGGTCGATCTCCGACACCGACGCCAGCATCGGGATCAGGATGCGCACGTTGCCGTAGTGGCTGGCGCGCAGGATCGCGCGCAGCTGGGTCAGGAACAGCCGCGGCTCCGCAAGGCAGAAGCGCACGGCGCGCAGACCCAGCGCAGGATTGGGCGCGACGCGCGTCAGCCCGGCGAGCCCTTCGTGCTGCTTGTCGGCACCCAGGTCGAAGGTGCGTATGGTGACAGGCTTGTCCTGCATTCCGTGCGCGACCTTGCGGAAGGCCTCGAACTGCTCGTCCTCGGACGGAAGGCCGTCGCGATCGAGGAACAGGAACTCGGACCGGAACAGCCCGATGCCTTCGGCGCCGTTGGCAAGCGCCTGCTCGATGTCCTCAGGCAGCTCGATGTTCGCGTGCAGCCCGATGCGTATGCCGTCGATCGTCTCGGCGGGCTTGCTGCGCAGGCGCCTCAACTTCTGGCGGGCGAGCTCGAGCTCGTTCTGGCGCAGCCGGTATTCGGCGAGCACCGCGCGGTCCGGGTTGACGATGACGACGTGGCTGCCGCCGTCGACGATCAGCATCTCGCCATCGCGTATCAGCTGGCGCGCGTTGTGCGTGGCGACCACCGCCGGGACGTTGAGGCTGCGCGCGACGATCGCGGTGTGCGAGGTGATGCCGCCCAGGTCGGTCAGGAACCCGCCGAAATGGTGGTGCTTGAACTGGATGACGTCGGCCGGTGACAGGTCGTGGGCCACCAGGATGGTCTGCTCCTCCGCCCCGGGCGCCGGCAGCACGCCCGGGCGCCCCATCAAGCGTTTCAGCACCCGCTCGCCGACCTGCACCACGTCTGCCTTGCGCTCGCGCAGGTACGGGTCGTCGATCTGCTCGAACTGGTCGACCAGCACGCCCATCTGGACGGTGAGCGCCCACTCCGCGTTACAGCGCTGCTCGGTAATGATCCGCTTCGGGGTCTCCGACAGCGTCGGATCGTTGAGGATCATCGAATGGACATCGAGGAAGGCGCTGAACTCGCCCGGCGCGTCGACCGATGTCATCGAGCCGTGCAGGCTGTCGAGCTCCTGCCGCACCTCCGCGACCGCCGCGCCGAAGCGCTCGATCTCCGCCGGCACCTGCAGCTGGGTCAACGTATAGTGCGCGACCTCGAGGGTCGCGTGCGAGACGAGCTGCGCACGGCCGATGGCGATGCCACCGGAGACGCCGATGCCGTGCAGCGCGAAGCTCACCATGCGCGCCCCTCCGCGCGCCGGGGCGGCCGCGCTAGGCGCGCGGGTCGAGATCGCTGTGGATCAGGTCGACGATGGCCGTCATCGCTGCCATCTCGTCGGGGCCGCTGGTCTCGATGCGTATCGTCGAGCCGAACGCTGCGGCCAGCAACATCACCGCGACGATGCTTTGCGCGCTGGCGCGGCGTGCGCCACTGGACAGCAGAACGGTGGAACGGAATCTCGACGCGACGTGGACGATCCGCGCGGAGGCCCTCGCGTGGAGTCCTTGCCGGCTGGTGATGACGATTTCGCGAGCTTGCATGGCAGCGATCCGATCGCAGGAATTGGACGGAACGATCCCCGCCGTCGACGGCGGGAGCCTCGGTATTGAGCCGGATCGTTGCCCATTGGTTCCGCGATTTGTGCACCGCACACGCAACAGGATATGCCCCGGCGCAGGCTCCGTACCCGTCCATCGCGCCTATTGCCCCTCCCCGAAACAGTCGTGGATCAATGCACACAGCGCGTCGATCGCTTCGCCCTCGTCGGGCCCGTCCACCTCCAGGACCACTTTCGAGCCCTTGCCGGCCGCCAGCATCATGACGCCCATGATGCTCTTGGCGTTGACCTTGCGCCCGTTGCGTCCGATCTGCACCTCGCTCTGGAACCTGGCGGCGAGCTGGGTCAGCTTCGCCGATGCCCGGGCGTGCAGCCCGAGCCGGTTGACGATCTCAACCTCGCGATGTTGCATGGCGGGCCGTCGCAGGAACATGCAGCACGCCTTCGCACCCTCCCGAGATCGCCTTGGTGAGCAGCGTTTCCATGCTCTTCGATCTGTAAGTGAACGCTCGCACGAGCATCGGCAGATTCACTCCGGAGACGACCTCGACCCGGCCCGGATGCGCGAGCTTGATCGCGATATTGCAGGGGGTGGCGCCGTAGATGTCGCAGAACACGGCGACCCCTTCGCCCGTGTCCACGGCAGCGATCGCCTCGCGTG
>DASYXO010000262.1:0-9262 GCA_035934825.1 Casimicrobiaceae bacterium | reverse complement strand
TGAGGTCGCCGTCGGCGAGATTCCCCATCTCGTTCAGCAGACGGAGAATCGCTTCCTGATTGCGCTTGTTCTCGTGCTCGCTCTCCTGCGCGCGCGAGCGAACGTCGTCGAGGAACGCTCGCGCGATCAAGGCCAGGGTCGCGAGGGCCAGCAGCGCGAACAGCCCGATGAGGCCGAGCGAGAAAGCGCGCGGCCGGCTGCCGGACTGGTAGGCGTCGGCGAGCTGCGTCGTGTCGGTCAGCAGTGGCTCGGCCTCGCCGTTGATGTTGCGCGCAGCCTGCTTGGCGACCACCAGGTTCTTCATGTTCGCCTGGATCGCGTTGACACCGGCTTCGTAGGGGGCGAAGCGCTTGCCGAGATCGGCGAGCGTGGCACGCGCGTCGTCGGAGCGCGGGGCGTTGAGCTTCAGTGCGTCACTGCCCTTGGCGAGGCCGTTCAGCACGTCGCGGAACGTCGTCGCGTCCTTGCCGAGCACGAACGCGGTCTCGGGGTCGATCTCGTCGGCGGAAGCCAGCATGCTGGCGTTCTTCGCGATCCGCTGCGACAGCATTGCGAGCTGGTTCGCATAATCGACTTCGCGCGCGGACCCGCCGCCCTGCCCGATCTGCTGTGCCGCCTGTTGGGCGAGCTCGAGCAGCGCGCCGTTGCCGCGGCTGATCGCACTCAGGCCACTGGCAAGCGAGGTGAGGCTGCGCTCGTTCTCGATGAGCGCCTTCGCCGCCGCGTCGACGCGCTGCCAGCGCGTCCGGATCGCGGACAGCGTCTCGTTCGCCGCCGGATTCTGCGTCGCATCGAGCACGACACCCTTGAATGCGCCGCCGTTCACCAGTGCGTCGAGGTCGGTCCTGAAGCGCTCACGGCTGTCGCGGACGGCCGCGAACGCGTTCGCCTGGCCTTGCGCGGCGAGCGCGGCGCCGCGCGCCAGTCGTTGCGAGAGCATCTGCATCTCGGTGGCCGTCGACGCGCGCAGCGCCTGCTGCGAGGTGGCGCGACTGTCGAGGAAAAGCATGAACGCGGCGAGCGCGACGAACAGCAGCGTCAGCGCCCCGAGCAGCTGGAACTGCCGGACGACCGGCAGGTTGCCGATGATCGGAAGCTTTGGCGGCACCGGCGCCGCGTTGGCCGCGACGCGCAGCTGCTCCATCACCGACATCGACGCCAGCGGATCGTAGGTATCGGTCGATGACGCGATCATCCGGACCTGGGTCGTCGGCGGGTCGAAGTCGATATTCTCGGCCGGCGGCGCATCGGCGCCGAACAGCCTGGGCATACGCAGTGCCATAGCTCCTCCGGATTCATCCACGGGACCGGCAAGACCGGGCCCCGGCCTTCAGGTGCTGACCTGCAGGAACGCAGGGTCGCGCGCGAGGGCGCCGAGATCGATTTCCTGCCACGCGTTGCCGTCGGCATCCGCCCAGCGCTGTGCATGCCATTCCGGCGCATCGGCGCGCGCCGGCGCTGCCGCGAGCTCGGCCAGATTGCGCAATCCCGCCACGCGCTCCACGACGAAGCCCGCGTTCAGCTCGCCGGTCCGCGAATTGAACAGGATCAGGCGGGCGAGCGGCCCGATCGCGACCGGGTCCTGGCCGAGGAACGCAGCGAAGTCGACGACGCTGTAGAGGCTCCCTCGGACGTTGGCCAGCCCCAGGAACCAGCCCCGCGTCAGCGGCACCTTCACGATCGGCGGCACGGCGATCACCTCGCTGGCATCGGCGAGGCGCAGCAGCCACCGCTCGCCAGCGCAGACGAGGCCGAGACGGGACGACTCGACCTGCGCCGCGGTCTTGGCGGCGAGCCGGGACGCCAGCTCCTTCTGGAACGAGCGTAGGTCGAGGCGGGCGGCGCGAGTCATCGCGGGCGTTTGCGCGGCGTCAGCCGAGTGAAGTGATCTTGGCCAGCAGCTCGTCGCGGACGACAGGCTTGACGACATAGTCGCGGGCGCCCTGGCGCAGCCCCCAGATCTTGTCGGTTTCCTGGCTCTTGGACGTGCACATGATGACCGGGATCGAGCGCGTCTGCGGATCGCGGCTGATGGCACGCGTCGCCTGGAAGCCGTTCAATCCCGGCATCACGACATCCATCAGGATCAGGTCGGGCTTGCTGCTGCGCGCCTTCGCGATCGCGTCCTCGCCGTTGTCGGTCGCCAGGACCTCGTAGCCGGCTTTGGTCAGCATGTCCTGCAACGCATGCCGCTCGGTGGGCGAGTCGTCGACGATCAGGATCTTCCGGATGCTGCTCATGGGGCCTGCCTTCCGTTCGGCTTCGGACCGAACCTGCGCCACGACGGCGCGCGCAGTGATGGGATCGCTCATCGCTTGACCTTCGCGTCGCGCAAGCCGGCATTGGCCACGGGAGGACGCTTCCCGGTCATGCCGCCGCCGCGTTGCAGTGGGCCGCGACCGCCTTCAGCAGGCTTTCCTTGGTGAACGGCTTCGTCAGGTACTGGTCCGACCCGACCATCCGGCCGCGGGCGCGGTCGAACAGGCCATCCTTCGAGGAAAGCATGATCACGGGCATCGTATGGAAGCGGCTGTTCTTCTTGATCAGGGCGCAGGTCTGGTAGCCGTCGAGCCGCGGCATCATGATGTCGACGAACACCAGATCCGGCTGGTGGTCGGCGATCTTGGCCAGCGCGTCGAAACCGTCCTCGGCCAGGATGACGGTGCAGCCCGCCTGCAACAGGAAGATTTCCGCGCTGCGGCGGATGGTGTTCGAGTCGTCGATCACCATCACCTTGATGCCCTGCAGCGGGTTACGGCCCTGGGTTTCGGTTGCCATTCGCGTCTCGTGGCTTGGTCTTGCGGTCGTCGCAGCGCATGGGACCCGAGCCGAGTCTGCCATGGCTCGGGCGGGTTGACTAGAGCATAAAGCTTGCCGGAATAGGCTGAGAAACAGGAATCCGACGAAAACGCAACATGAACGACAAATTTCCCGACGCCGCCGTGACGCGGGACGGCAGGGTATGCCGCAGCGCGGCGGGCGACGGGGACCTCGGTCAGCGCCCTAGAAACATCCGGTACGCGGGGTTTGCCGATTCGTCGACGCAGTCGTAGCCCAGGCGGTCGAGAAAACGCCGAAACTCGGCGCCATCGCGGGGGGGGACCTGCATGCCCACCAGCACGCGGCCGTAGTCGGCACCGTGATTGCGGTAATGGAACAGGCTGATGTTCCAGCCGGCGCTCATGCTGTTCAGGAAGCGCATCAGCGCGCCGGGTCGCTCCGGAAACTCGAAACGGTAGAGGATCTCGTGCTCGGCGGCCGGCGCGTGTCCGCCGACCAGGTGGCGCACGTGCAGCTTCGCCATCTCGTTGTCCGACAGGTCGTAGGCCTCGATGTGCCGGCGCTCGAGCTCGGCGAGCAACTGCTCGGTCTCCTGCCGGTTCGCGACCTCGATGCCGACGAACAGGTGGGCGACGCTCGCGTCGGCGTACCGGTAGTTGAATTCGGTGACCGACCGCTTGCCCAGCAGTTCGCAGAACTCCCGGAAGCTGCCCGGGCGCTCGGGGATCGAGACCGCGATGATCGCCTCGCGCTTCTCGCCGAGCTCCGCGCGCTCGGCCACGAAGCGCAGGCGATCGAAGTTCATGTTCGCCCCGCAGGCGATCGCCGCGTAGGTCCGGTCCCTCGTAGCTTCGCGCTCGACCCAGGCCTTGACGCCGGCGATCGACAGCGCGCCGGCGGGCTCGAGGATCGAGCGCGTGTCCTCGAAGACATCCTTTAGCGCGGCGCAGATCGCGTCGGTATCGACCAGGACGATGTCGTCGACGTACTTCCGGGCCAGGCGGAACGTCTCCCTGCCGACCTGCCGGACCGCGACGCCGTCGGCGAACAGGCCGACGTGGGGCAGGCGCACGCGGCGTCCCGCCGCGAGCGAGCGCGCCATCGCGTCCGAGTCCTCGGGCTGCACGCCGATGATTTTCACTTCGGGCCGCACGCGCTTGACGTAGGCGGCGATGCCGCTCACGAGGCCACCGCCGCCGATCGCCACGAAGATCGCGTCGAGGGGTGCCTGCCACTGCCGGAGGATCTCCATGCCGATCGTTCCCTGGCCGGCGATGACATCCGGATCGTCGTAGGGATGGACGAAGATCGCGCCCGAGCGCTTGTGCAGCGCCTGTGCCTTGTCGTATGCCTCCGAATAGGAGTCGCCGTGCAGCACGACCTTGGCGCCGCGCGACTCGACGGCGGCGATCTTGATGTGCGGCGTCGTGATCGGCATGACGATCGTCGCCGCGCATCGGAGCCTCTGCGCCGCCAGCGCGACGCCCTGTGCGTGGTTGCCGGCCGACGCCGCGATGACCCCGCGCGCACGCTCGGCATCGGAGAGCTGCGCCATCTTGTTGTAGGCGCCGCGCAGCTTGAACGAGAACACGCTTTGCTGGTCCTCGCGCTTCAGCAGGATGCGATTGCCCAGCCGGCGCGACAGCGTCGGGGCGAGCTCGAGCGGGGTCTCGACGGCGACGTCATACACCTTCGCGGTCAGGATCTTCTGCAGGTAGTCGACGGCCATCGGGGCGAGCGCGCAAACCGGGACGGGGCGATGCCAAAGCCTAGCAGACGGCGCGCGCACCCACCGGCGCGCCTGCAAGCCGCCGGTCAGGGACGGACGCCGGCGACCTCCGCCGCTTCGGTGTCGCGTCCGCGGAAGCCGCGCAGCCGAGCGCCCAGCGTGGCGACGACGCGCTGCGCAACCGCCGCGGCTTCCGGGGAAACGCCGAAACAGCGCGACGAGTCGCCCGATACGTCGATTTCGGCAAGCGTCTGGCCCACCGCCACCCGCGCACCACGCGCCGCCAGCCCGCGCAGCACCCCGGCGGCGGGCGCCAGCACGCCAATGCCCGAGATCTCGCCCAGCAGTTCGCCGCGCTCGACCCGCTCGGCGATGCGGTGTCGCGTCAGGAAGCGCCCCGCTCGCACCGCCTCGATGCGCGGCGCGAGCGATTGCGGACGGACGATCGCCCGGCTGTCGATGAACGCCGCCGGCTGCAATGCGGCCGCGACCCCCTGCAGCGACCACGTCGTCGCCGCGATCGTGTCGCCGCGATCGAGCACGGCAGGGATGCTCTTGACCGACGCGCAGAAACAGGCATCGACGTCGACCAGCGTCGCGCCGCCGACATACCAGGCGTCGGCATAGCACATCCCGCGTTGCGGCCATGGCGGGTCGGCGGCGTCGATCAGCACGAGCGCCGCGCCGCCGCGATGCAGTCCACGCGCAATCGCCGATCCGACGTCGTCGCATCCGACGACGATGACGACCGGCCGGTCGTCGCAACGCCGATGACCTGTCATGCGGCTCGAGCCTTTAGGGGATGACCTGGCTTCGCGCGAATCGCGCCGGCCCAGGCCGGGATCATCGGCGGCGCAGGCTACAAGCGGATGACAGCGCGACCGCCGGCGCCCTGCACCGGACGTCCCCCTGCCCCCTGCCCTCTGCCCGGTGCCATGGCGGGCCGAAACCGGCAAGCTGGTGTGCGCCCGCCGCGCGTCAGAGGTAATCCGGGCTGATCACCGCCTTGAGGACGACGCCCGGGCCCTCGTCGCCGGCGCGATTCGAGAGCCACCAGACCGCGCCTTTGCGCACCGACCACCACGCCTGCTCGCCGGACAGAAGGACGGACGCGACCATCCCCAGCGTCGGCTGGTGTGCCACGACGAGCACGCTCTCGCGGGCGTGGGGCCAGTTCGCGGCGCCGAGAATCGCCTCGGGGCTTGCGCCGGGCGCGAGGTCGGGCAGCGTCTTGAACTTGCGCTTGAGGGGCTCCACGGTCTGCTGGCATCGCAGCGCCGGCGAGACGAGGACGCGGCAGGTGTCGGGCAGGTGCCGGTCCAGCCATTGCGCGACCCGCTCGGCCTGATTGACGCCCTTGGACGTCAGGCGCCGCTCGAGGTCGGGCCGACCGGGTTCGGCGTCGCAGTGACGCCAGAGGATCAGGTCCATCGCCGCAGGCTACGCGCGAGGCGGCGACCTGTCATGCGGCTGCGGACGCCTCTGGCGCAAGCCACATGCAGCCGGACTTCGATTCGCGCTGGAGCGCCTCGAGATAGGCCCGGTGGCACGCGGCCTCCTCCGGCGCCACCAGGACCGGGCGGACGACCACGGGTGTTGCCGCAGCGCACTCCCGGGCAGCGAGACCCGGGCGCGGCGCCGGCAGCGCGGACGTGCCGATGTCGATCGTAAGCGTCTCCTGCCCCCGGGTCATCGCGAGGTAGACCCGGGCGAGCAGCTCGGCGTCGAGCAGCGCGCCATGCATCGTCCGGTGCGCGTTCGATATGCCGAAGCGCTCGCATAACGCATCGAGATTGTTGCGCTTGCCAGGGAACGCTTCGCGCGCCAGCGCCAGCGTGTCGGTGAGCCTCGCGTACAGGGATGCCGAGGGCGCAAGGCCGGCGCGGGCGAACTCGGCATCGAAGAAGGCGATGTCGAACGGCGCATTGTGGATGATCCATTCTGCGCCGCGCGCAAAATCGACGAACTCCTGCGCGACGTCGGCAAAGCGCGGCTTGCCGATCAGGTCGTCGCGCGTCATCCCGTGCACCTCCGTCGCGCCAACGTCGATGTCGCGCTCGGGGTCGACGTGGAAGTGCAGATGCGCGCCGGTGAGCCGCCGGTCGACGACCTCGACGGCGGCGATTTCGATGATCCGATGGCCCTGCCGTGGGTCGAGGCCGGTGGTTTCGGTGTCGAGCAGGAGTTGGCGCATCTTCCCCTTGTGCGGCATTCCGGTATGTCTCTACTTGCGGTACTTCTGGATCGTCGACTGGATCTCGGCGATCGCGCGCTCGATCTCGTCCTCGGTCAGGTCGCGCGAGCCGCCGCTGCGGTCCGCGAGCGTCAGCGTGTCCTCGATCTCGGTCTCGAATTCGCCTGGCGCGAGCGCATCGGTCGTCGTCGACTGCTCGTCGGTCAGCGTCTCGGGCCCCCAGCGAACGATGATGGCCGACACGTTGTCGCCATCGGGACCGCCACGTCCTTCCGCCTCGCGCATGATACGCGGCCCGACCGAAAGTATGGGCGTCGACGTCAGCATCGTCGACAACTCGCTGCGCGGATAGACGCTCCACAGGCCGTCGGTGCACAGCACCAGTATGTCGCCGTTCTTCAGCGGCGTGCGCCGCGACAGGTCGATGACCGGATCGACGAGTCCGCCGAGGCAGCTGTAGATCTTGTTGCGATCCGGGTGAACAGCGGCCTCGTCGGCGGAAATGGCACCCTGGTCGACGAGGTACTGCACCTTGGAGTGGTCCTTCGTCGACCCGATCAGCTTGCCCTGGCGCAGCAGGTAGAAGCGGGAGTCGCCGACGTGCGACCAATACGCGTGGCCGCCCTGCGCCACGACGGCCACGCAGGTCGTCCGGGGCGTCTCCAGCATCGAGAACTGGCTCGCGTACGCGCCCAGCGCGGCGTGCGCCCTCAGCATCGTGTCCTGCATGAAACCCAGCGGGTTCCTCAGCGCCGGCTTCGCTTCCTGGTGGAAGCGCTCGACGAACAGGCGCACGGCGATCTGCGCGGCGATCTCGCCGCCGACGTGGCCGCCCATGCCGTCGGCGATCACCAGCAGCAGGGTCTCGCGGCTGTACGTGTAGGCGATGCGGTCCTGGTTGACCTCGCGCCCGCCCTTGCGCGATTCCTGGAAGATCGTGAAGCGCATCGGTCGCTCAAGCGCCGATTTCCGAGAACAACACGCGCTTCAGGTTTCCGAAGAACGTAAGCTTGCGCTTCGGCGGCGGGATGTCGCGGATCGCCCGTTGCAGCGCGAACACGCTTTGCGGTCGCTCGAGCGGATCGAGGCGCAGGCACCAGTCGATCACCTCCAGGAGGTTGTCGGAGTACTGCCCCGACCAGATCTTCTTGGCCGACACCAGGTGATCCTCCTGCAGCCTGGCGTCCGCAGCCTGCGGGGCGAACGCGGCGAGACAGGCGAACATCGACGCCCCGGTGCCATAGACATCGGTCCACGGGCCCAGGCGGTCGTGATCGCGATACTGCTCCGGGGCGGCGAACCCCGGCGTGTACATCGGCGCGAGCTTCGGGCGGTTGGCGGTCAGCGTCTGGCGCGCTGCGCCGAAGTCGAGCAGAACCGGGCTGCCGTCGCTGTGCAGGTAGATGTTCGCCGGCTTGATGTCGAGGTGCAGGATCTTGTGCGTGTGGACCTCGCGCAACCCGTTCAGCAGATGCATGAATGCCTGGCGCACGAAGCGCTCGGACATCTGGTCCTGGCGCATCTGGATCTGCTGCTGCAGCGTGCGGCCGCGCTCGTAGCGCATGACCATGTAGACCGTCTCGTTGGCGCGGAAGAAATTCAGCACGCGCACGACGTTCGGGTGATTGATCTTGGCGAGCGCGCGGCCCTCCTCGAAGAAGCACTTCATCCCGTAGCGGAACGACGTGAGGTTCTCGGCCGAGCTGGCGTTGACGATGTCGCCTTCCGTGCGCAGCACCAGCGACGCGGGCAGGTACTCCTTGATCGCGACCGGGGTCCCGGTCTCGTCGTAGGCGCGGTAGACGATCGAAAACCCGCCGCGGCTGATTTGGCGGTCGATCCGGTAATTCAGCAGCTGGTATCCGCCGGGCAGCGCTTGGTTGGTAACGGGCATCGGCTCGATCGGGCAACGGGACAGGGGCGAAAGAAACGGCCCGCAATTCGCGTGCCAAAGCTGCCGGCTCGCCTTGCGCCGGATGCGGATAACGCATACATTCTCCCGATGCGCACCCCCAAAGTAAAGCCGGAAAACTTTTCAAAACCGGCGCCTGCAGCGTCCATCTCCGAATGATTCTCAGCATGACCGGTTTCGCGGCCGCGGCCGCGGAATCTTCCGGCATTTCGCTTGCTGTCGAGCTCCGCTCGGTCAACCACCGCTTCCTCGACGTCACCGTCAAGCTGCCCGAGGAGCTGCGCATGCTGGAGCCACCATTGCGCGAGCGGCTCGCCGGCGCGCAAAGGCGCGGCAAGCTCGAATGCCGGGTGGCCCTGGCGCGCACGGCGGGCGCAGTTGGCGGGATCGCCGTCGACGCCGCCCGGATACGGCAACTCGCGGCCGCCGCCATCGAGATCGCGCGGGCGATTCCGGGGACGCCACCGCTGTCGACCGGCGACGTCCTGCGCTGGCCCGGCGTCATGATCGAGGCGTCGCTGTCTCCCGGGGCCCTGGCCGAGCGGGTCTACGCCCTCGTCGACCACGCGCTCGCCGAGCTCACGGCGGCACGCGCCCGCGAAGGCGCGAAGCTGCGCGAGGTGCTGGAGGCGAGCTGTGCCGACAT
>DASYXO010000306.1:0-2420 GCA_035934825.1 Casimicrobiaceae bacterium | reverse complement strand
TCGCCCATGAACACGTCCGCCGGATAGGCGTTGAACCACAGGAAGCCGAGGCCCGCGCCCGCCATCGCCCCGCAGACGACCGCGAGCTCGCCGGCGCCGGGAATGTGCGGAAAGCCCAGGTACCTCGCGAAGATCGCGTTGCCGGTCACGTAGGCGAAGACGCCCATCGCGCCCGCGATCATCACCGTCGGCATGATGGCGAGCCCGTCGAGGCCGTCGGTCAGGTTGACCGCATTGCTGCTGCCGACGATCACGCAGTACGACAAGGCGATGAAGCCCCAGACGCCGAGCGGGTACGACACCGTCTTGAAGAACGGCACGATCAGGTCGGCCTTGGGCGACAGGCCGGCGGCAAAGCCGCTTTCGACCCATGCGACGAACAACTGCACCAGTCCCCGGTTGTCGGGTGCCGACACCGAGAACGCGAGGTAGACTGCGGCGACGAGGCCGATCACCGACTGCCAGGTGATCTTGGCGCGCGCCGACAGCCCTTTCGGATTGCGCTCGACGACCTTGCGCCAATCGTCGACCCAGCCGACCGCGCCGAATCCCAGCGTCACCAGCAGCACGACCCAGATGAAGCGGTTGCCCAGATCGCCCCACAGCAGCGTCGTGATCGCGATCGACACCAGGATTAGCGCACCCCCCATCGTCGGCGTTCCCGCCTTGGCGAGATGGGTCTGCGGGCCATCGTCGCGCACCGCCTGGCCGATCTTCATCCGGGTGAGCCATGCGATCGTCCGCGGGCCGACGACGAACGAGATCACCAGCGCCGTCATCGTCGCCAGCACCGCGCGCAGCGAGATGTAGCCGAATACGTTGAACGTCCGGATCTCGCGCGACAGCAGTTCCGAGAGCCACAACAGCATCAGTGGACTCCCTCCGGCGTCGCGCCGGTCAGCGCGGCGACGGCCTGTTCCATCCGCATGAACCGCGATCCCTTGACCAGCACGGTGATTCCCGCCCGCGCACCCTGGGTCCCGCGCATCTGCGCGCGATCGGCGAGCGCGGCCACGACCTCGCCCGCGACGACCTCCGCCGACGCGTGGTGGGAAGCGCCTGCTCCGAAGGCGCGCACCGCCTCGGCAGCGAGCGGGCCGCAGGCGAACATCCGCTCGATGCCGGCGGCTCGCGCATAGGTGCCGATTTCGCGGTGAAATTCGGGGCCCTGGCCGCCGATCTCGCCCATGTCACCCATCGCCAGCCAGCGCACGCCCGGCCGCGAGGCAAGTACGTCGATCGCCGCGCGCATCGAATCGGGGTTCGCGTTGTAGCTGTCGTCGATCACCGTCGCTCCGTGGATTCCGGCGCGTGCAGCCAGGCGGCCCGCGACCGGACGGAAGGCCTCGAGCCCCTGCGCGATCACCGGCAGCGGAAGCCCGGCGGCAAGTCCCGTCGCCACCGCCGCCAGCGCGTTGGCCGCCATGTGCCGCCCCGGAACGTGAAGCAACACCCGCGCGCTGCCGGCAGCGGTCGCGATCTCGAGCACGGAGCCCGGGTCATGCGCAGCGCAGGTGGCGGTGACCGCGGCAGGGTGGTCGAGCGCGAAATCGACGACACCGGCGCCGGCGCGCTTCGCCGCGTCGCGCCAGATCCGAGCGCGCGGATCGTCGGCGTTGACCACCGCGGTGCCCCCTGCGGGCAGCGCCGCCACCGCATCGGCGTGCTCGAACGCGACTTCGTCGACCGAGCGCAGGAACTCCTGGTGCTCGCGCTGCACATTGGTGATCACGCAGATCGTCGGCTGCGCGATCGCCGCGAGCTCGAGAGTCTCGCCGCGATGGTTCATGCCGATCTCGAACACGGCGAGCCGGTGCTGCGGGCGCATGCCCAGCACTGCGAGCGGCAGGCCGATCGCGTTGTTGAAGTTGCCCGGCGTCACGGCGACGGCGTCGGCGCCGGCACCTGCCCTGAACACCGACGCGATCATCGCCTTGGTCGTCGTCTTGCCGTTGCTGCCGACGACCACGGCGACCGGGATGTCGAAGCGGCTGCGCCAGTGCGCTGCGAGCGTGCCCAGCGCGGTCAGCGGCTCGTCGACGGCGATCAGGTTGCCCGCGAGCGACGCGGCACGGTCGCGCGCGACCAGCGCCGCGGCGGCGCCGCCGGCGAAGGCCTGCGCGACGAAATCGTGGCCGTCGAAACGCTCGCCACGCAACGCAACGAACAGGTCGCCTGGGACGATGCGGCGCGTGTCGGTGGTGACGCGCGAGAACATGACCGGGGCGCCGACCAGGCGTCCCGACACTGCGCGAGCCGCAGCGCCCGTGTCCATCATGCGGGGCTCCAGTGCGAGAGCGCGGCCTCGGCCGCGCCGCGATCCGAGAACGGCAGCCGCCGGTCTCCGACTTCCTGGTAGTCCTCGTGCCCCTTGCCGGCGAGCACGACGACGTCGCCTGCGCGCGCGTTGCCGATCGCCT
>DASYXO010000302.1:0-7649 GCA_035934825.1 Casimicrobiaceae bacterium | reverse complement strand
CGGCCATTTCGGACGGCCGGTGAGCGCCGGCGTTCGCGCTCGCATGCTGGCGGCGCTGCGGATGCGGGGACCGGACGCCGAGCACATCGTCGCGCTCGACGCCCACGGGGCTCGCTGCCATGACTCGCTCGCGGCGCGCGCCGGGCTGGTGCATGCCCGTCTTTCGATCATCGATCCGCGTCCGGTCGCCGATCAGCCGATGGCAAGCGACGACGGCAAGATCTGGATCTGCTACAACGGCGAGGTCTACGGATGGCAGGACGAGGCCCGCGCCCTCGAAGCGCATGGTGCGCGCTTCCGGACGCGCTCCGACACCGAATTCATTCTGCGCGCGTACGAAGCGTGGGGCATCGAGGGCCTGCTGGAGCGACTGCGCGGCATGTTTGCGTTCTCGCTCGTCGACTACCGTGCGCGACGCGTGCATCTGGTCCGGGACCGGCTGGGATTGAAGCCGCTGGTCTATGCGACCGTCGACGGATCGCTGGCGTTCGGATCGACGGTGCGCAGCGTGCTGCCGTGGCTGCCGGCGGATCGCCGCGAGTACTCGCCGGATGCGATCGACGCTTACCTCGCGCATCGCTACATTCCCGCGCCGCGAACGGTGTTCGCCCACATCGCGCGCCTTCCCAACGCGCATCGCCTCGAATATGCGCTCGACAGCGGAGAGCATTCGCTGTCCCGCTACTGGGCGCCGGCACCGGACCCGGATGCCGACTGCGCGCAGCGGCTCGACGAATCGATCGAGCTGCGCCTGGTCGCCGACCGGCCGCTCGGATTGTTCCTGTCGGGCGGCGTCGATTCGGCGACGATCGCGAGCCGGCTCGCGACGAGGGGGCACGCGGGACTACGGACGTTCTCGGCCGGGTTTCCCGGCTCGCCGTACGACGAGAGCGAATACGCGCGCGCGACCGCCGATGCGCTCGGCTTCCCGAACGAGCGGGTCATCGTACCGTCGGCGATCCGCGGCGACTTCGCCGAGATCGTCGCGGCGCAGGACGAGCCTTTCGCCGATCCCTCGGCCTTCCCCACCTGGTACCTCGCGCGCGCGACGGCGGCCCAGGTGAAGGTCGTCCTGGGCGGCGATGGTGGCGACGAGCTGTTTGGTGGATACAAGCGGATCGCGCGGCATCTCGCGAACAGTTGGCGCGGCGCGCTGCGGCTGCCGCTGCCGACGCTTCCGGACCCGAGACCCAAGGGATGGCGCAAGCTGGCCGCGGAACTCGCGCTCGAATGGGAGAGCGCCTATGCGCTGCGATTCTCGGGACTCACCCCGAACCAGCGCGCTTTCCTGCAACCGGCGCGCGCTGCGTTCCCGGCGCACTATTGGCGCGCGCCGGATTCCGCCGGCGCGACGCGGGTCGAACGGCTGTTGCGCTGGGACTTCGCCAACTACCTTCCGGAATACGTGCTGCGCAAGGCGGACCTGTGCACGATGGCGCACGGCCTGGAGCTGCGCGCGCCGCTGCTCGACCACCGGTTCGTCGAGGCGGTGCTGGCGCTGCCCGCCGCGGTCCGCTTCACGCGCCCGCCCAAGCGCTTCCTCGCCTCGGTCGCGCCCGGCCTGGAGCGCCTGGGCGTCTTCGCGCGCAAGAAGCGCGGATTCAATCCACCGTTGCACGATTGGCTGGCCCACGATCTTCGCGACCGGCTGGCGAGCGCGGGCGGTTCACTCGAAGCGAGCACGGGCGGCCAGCTCGATCGATCGCGCGTCGAGGCGCTGGTCGCCGCCTATTCGCGTACGTCGGCGCTGGCCGAGCAGGTCCTGTCGCTGATCGTGCTCGACGAATCGCTGCGCCAACTCGCAGCGGAGGCATCCGATGCCGCATAGCCGCGGACCGATGCGTGCGGTGGTAATGGCCCTGGCACTCGCGCGCTGGGGCGTCGGGCGGCGCGCCCCGCACGCCCCTCGGCGCATCCTGGTGCTGCACCATCTGCTGCTGGGGGACACGCTGATGGTGACGGGCCTGCTTGCCAAGCTTCGCCGCGAGCATCCTGCCGCAGAGATCACGATGACGGTGGCGCCGGCATTCGCACCGCTGTTCGCGCGCCACCCGTACGGAGTCGATGCCGAGCCCTTCGATCCGCGCGACATCTCGACCTACTGGCCGCTGCTCGCGCGTCCACGCTTCGACCTCGTCATCCTGCCCGCCGACAACCGGTATTCGTGGCTCGCGCGGTCGCTGGGCGCGCGCTGGATCGTGGGCTTCGCTGGGGATCGTCCCGGGCACAAGAACTGGCCGGTCGACGAAGTGGTGGCCTATTCCGAGCAGCCGGCCGCGTTCTGCGACACGGCGGCGTCGCTTGCGCGCGGTCCCGCTCCGCCGCCCTACGCTTGCGGCGATTGGCCCCCGCCCGGCGACGAGGACGCGCCGCGTATCTCGACAGGCTACGCGGTCCTGCACGTCGGCGCGAGCACGCCGCTCAAGCGATGGGCGCCCTCGCGCTGGCGCTCGCTCGCTGCCTGGCTCGAAGGCAACGGCATCGCGCCGGTGTGGAGCGTCGGTCCGGGCGAGGAAGCGCTGCTCGACGCGATCCGGCCGGATCCTTCGCATCGACGCTTCGCCGGCACGCTTGCTCTCGCCGGCCTCTGGCACCTGCTGGCGCGTGCCCGGCTCCTCGTCTGCCCGGACACCGGGATTGCGCACCTCGGACGGATCGTCGGCGTACCGACTGTCGCGCTGTTCGGACCCGGCTCGGCGACGATCTGCGGAGCCGGCGCGTTCTTCGCGGACAGCCCCTATCGACCGGTGTGCGTCGATCCCTTCCCCTGTCGCGACCAGGCGGTCCAGTTCTTCAGGCAGGTGCCTTGGGTCCGGCGCTGCGAGCGGATGCCCGGCGCGCCGCCCGCGGGTTGCGCGCGGGCGCTGTGCATGGAGGCGATCGACGTGTCCGCGGTGATGGCCGCGATCGTGTCGCTGCAGGTCCTGCAGCCGGGCGTCACGAAGACCGCTGCCGCAGGTACGGATTGAGATCCGAGTCGTTGTACATCTTGAACTGCCTGTAGACGCGCCAGAATGCATGGCCGGCTGCCGCTTCGTCGAGCAGCGCGTCCAGGCAGTGCTCGAGGTCGCCCCGCTGCAGCTCGAGCCGCGCATGGCGCTCGCGCCATGCGGCGCGCTGCGCGTCGGATGCGTCGGCGCGCGTCGCCTCGCGGTCCATGTGAAACGTCTTGAGCGAGAGTATCGACAGCCGATCGACCATCGCGCCCGCAGTCTCAGAGTTGAGCCGGGCGCCGATCACCGGCTTTACGTGCGCGATTCGCTCGAGCAGCGCCTCGTCGATTCGCTCGACCGCGTCGTTGCGCTGCTGATTGTAGCCATCGATCGCACGCTTGTTGGCGGCGATCATTGCGTCGGCGACGTCTACCCGGCGCGCAAGATCCTCCTCGTCCCACAGCAGCGTATTGCAGCGGTGGTTTGCCTCGATCCAGCGCCAGACCCCGTGGGAATGAAGTGCGGCGTCGGACTTGGCCCATTGCGGCACCGCGACCCGTGCGTCGTGGAACCGGCGCAATGCGACGGCGGTCACGTCGGCGAAAACCTCGGTCATCCGGCGTGCACGGCAACCGGCGCGTCCGCGTCCGCGATCTGGGCCCGGTGCAGGCGTGCGTAGACGTTGTCGCGCTGCAGCAGCTCGCGGTGGGTCCCCGTCTCGACGATCCGGCCGCGCTCGAGCACCAGGATCCGGTTGGCATGCTCGATCGTCGACAGGCGATGCGCGATCACGATCGTAGTGCGATCGCGCATGAGCTCCTCGAGCGCGTCCTGAACCTGGCGCTCGGATTCAGAATCGAGCGACGACGTTGCTTCGTCGAGGATCAGCAGCGGCGCATTCTTCAGCAGCGCGCGCGCGATCGCGATCCGCTGGCGCTGCCCGCCCGAAAGGCGCACCCCGTGCTCGCCGACCTGCGTATCGAATCCCTGGGGCAGCAGCCGGATGAAATCGAGCGCATGCGCGGCGAGCGCGGCGTTCTCGATCGACTCGCGGCTCGCTCCCGTCATGGCGCCGTACGCGATGTTCGCCGCGATCGAGTCATTGAAGAGCAACACGTCCTGCGAAACCATCGCGATCTGGGCGCGCAGGCTCTCGCGCGTCAGCGTCGTCACGTCGTGCCCGTCGATGAACAGGCGGCCGGCGCTAGGCTCGTAGAAGCGCGGTATCAGGTTGACCAGGGATGTCTTGCCGCTTCCCGACGCGCCGACCAGTGCGACGGTTTCACCCGGGGTCACGGTAAGGGTGAGATCGGTCAGCGCCTCGCGCTCGTTGCCGGGATAGCGCAGCGACACGCGCTCGAAGTGGACCTCGCCACGGCAGCGGTCGAGCGCCACGGTCCCGGTGTCGGATTCCTCCTCGTGATCGAGCAGGCCGAAGATGCTCTCGGCCGCGGCGAGGCCGCGCTGGATCGAGGCGTTCACGCCCGAGAGTCCCTTCAGCCGGTCGAGCAGGGTGAGCAGCGCGACGACATAGGACAGGAACAGCGCGAAATCGAGCGAACCTCTTTCGCTCTCCGCCAGCGCCATCCAGATGATGAAACCCACCGCGCAGGCTGCGAGAAACACGGTCAGCGGCGAGCTCGCGGCGGCGGCCGCCGATTCCTTCGACATCGCGACGCGCAGGCGATCGGCCGCAGCGATCGCCCGATCGCGTTCGTAGGTTTCGCCCCCGAAGACCCGGACGACCCGATGCCCGACGATCATCTCCTCGAGGACACGCGTGAGCGAGCCGGCACGGGTCTGGATGTCGTGCGCGATCCGGCGCAGCCGGCGGCTGAAGTAGCGGATCACGACGCCGACGACCGGTATCACGAGCAGCGTGAGCAGCGTGAGCCGCCAGTTGAGCCAAAGCAGGTAACCGAAGCTCGCCGCGATCGTCAACGTCGAGCGGAGCGCGTTGGTGATCGCACCCGACGCCGCCGCCGCAAGCTGGTGGGCATCGAACGAGATCTTCGATTGCACGACGCCCGCCGAGTGCGTGTCGTAATACGGCGTCGGCAGGCGCAGCAGCTTGGCGATCAGGTCTCGACGCAGATCGAAGACGACGCGATAGCCGGTCCAGCCCATTCCGTACTCGGAGATGTACGAACCGATGCCGCGCAGCAGGAATACCGCAACTACGGTCAGCGGAAGCCACGAAGTGCGCGCAGGATTCTGCGTCTGGAAGTTGCGCACGATCGGGATGACCAGATAGGCAAGCAGCAGATCGCCGGCCGCGACGACGATCATGCCGAGCACCGTGACGCCGAACACCCAGCGGTAGGGGCGCACATAGCGCAGCAGGCGCCGATAGAGATGCAGCCCGGTCATCGGTGCTCGTTTTTCCCGCTGTTCACCGGGGCCGATTATATCGCAGCGCTCACGTCGTCCCGGGTGGCGACGGGCGCGCGGATGCCTGCAGCAGCAGTCCGCGATAGAGCGCCATGAGCTTCTGCGTCATCTCCGATGTGGTGAGCGGCAGCACCGCGGCTCGGGCGTTTGCGCCCATGCGCGAACGCAGCGCCGCATCCTGCAGCGTTCGCAGTTGCGCGGCAAGGCCGGCGGCATCGCCGGCGCCGCACACGAGGCCGGCGTCGTGGGCGAGTGCCAGCTCCGCGACACCCGATTTGGTGCTGGTCACGATCGGGAGCGCGCAGGCCATCGCCTCCAGCGCCGCATTCGGGCACGGGTCGTAGAGCGTCGGCAGGACGAAGGCATCCGCCGCGCCGTAGTAGGGGCGAGGGTCCGCCTGCGGCCCGGTGAGCGTCACCCGGCCGGATACGCCCAGCGCGCGCGCGCGCTCGGCGTAGCGCCGAAGGTGCTTGTCGTGGCCGACGACGATCAGGTGCGACCTCGCATCGAGCAGCGCCAGCGCGTCGATCAGCGTCGCCACACCCTTGCGCTCGAAGCCGGAGCCGACGAGCACGAACAGCGTCGAGGCATCCGGAACGCCGTGCTGCGCGCGCACTCGCGACCGATGTGCCCGCAGCCCCGGCGCGTACACGTCGGTGTCGACGGCGTTGTAGACGACGTGCAGGCGCTCGTCGGCGACCCCGAAGCGCTCGCGGATTTCGTCCCTCACCATGCCGGAATTGCAGATGACCGCCTTCAGGCGCGCGCTCGAGTACATCCTCCGCTCGGTCGCGATGCGGTAGCGATGGCGCGGGTTGATCCGCACGGCGAGGCGCGTGGCGAGTGGCGCGCGGCGCAGGCGCTCGTCGAGCCAGACTGCGTGGACGCCGTCTCCGGCCCGGAAGATGTCGCAGCAGGCCAGTCGCTCGTGGGATTGCACGAGTTCCGCCCGGTCGCGGGCGAGGACGCGGCAGACGGCCCGAGCGAAGCCGATGTCGCGCCACAGCCCCCCGATGTGGAACGGGTCGACGATGCGCGTCGTCATCGATCCGATCGGCGCCTGCGGCCACTCGCGCGTGTACAGCGTGATGGCGACGTTGCGTTCGGCAAGCGCGGCGAGCGCGCTCTCGAGGAAGCGCTCGGCGCCGCCGAAACGAGTGTAGCGCTGGCGGACGACAGCGAGACGCATCACGGCGCGCGTGCGGCGAGCGCGCCGGTCTCCGCGAGCAGCGAAGCGAACTGCGCGTGGACATCGTCGACGGCGAGCGACGTCAGGCATTCCGAGACCTTGCCGCCGCCGCAGCCGTCGATGCCGCAGGGCCGGCAGGGATGCGCCGTCGACACGACGACACGGCTTGCCACCATCCACGGCCCCCATTCGTGCTCGCCCGAGGGGCCGAACAGCGCGAGCGTCGGCGTACCCATGGCCGCCGCGATATGCATCGGGGCCGTATCGACGCCGACGAAGGCGCGGGCGCGGGCGGTGAGCGCGGCGAGCTCCGACAGCGCGAGCGCCCCCGCCAGGTCGACGGTGTTGGCGGTGGTTCGCGGCGCGACCGCGGCGAGGATCGACGCGACGAGCTCGCGCTCGCGCGCGTCGGGTGCCCCGGTGACGACGAGCCGATGGCCGTCGGCGGCGATGCGGTCGAAGAGCGCCGCGGTCCGGTCGGCGCTCCAGCATTTGAACATCCAGCGCGAGCCGGGATGCGCCTGGACGAAGCCGCGGGGCGCGAGCCGGTGGTGCGCGAGCAGCGCGTCGACCTTCGCCTCGGCGTCGGCACCCGGCACCAGGACCAGCCTGCGGCTCGCAAGGTCCGGCTGGATTCCGATTCGCCGCAGGGCGTCGAGGTTCGCTTCCACCGCATGCCGCGGCGTCGATTTCGGGAGCCGGTAGAAATGGGTGTAGCGCGAGCGCCAGATCCGCTCTCCCGCCGCGCGCTCGCGCGTCACTGCGTAGCGGGGGTTGAGCAGCATCGCGAGAGCGAGCCCGCGCGGGTGCTCGGTCAGGTGGATCAGCAGGTCGTAGCGGCGCGCGCGCAGCGCGCGCTGGAGCCGCCATTCCTCGGAGAGCTGGACGGCAACGCCCCGGCGCTTCCATTCGCGGTCGATCGCGTCGATGCGCGCGACCGCCGGATGGTTGGCGAGCATCGGCGCGGTTTCGCGGTAGACCAGCGCGTCGATCTCGGCGTGTGGCGCCGCCTGCTTCAGCGCGCTGAACACCGGCGAGGCGAGCAGGACGTCGCCATGATGCCGCAGCTTGGTGACGAGCACGCGGCGGATCTCGGACAGCGGGACGGCGTCCGTCAGGGAGCTCGGCATGGGCGG
>DASYXO010000244.1:0-2631 GCA_035934825.1 Casimicrobiaceae bacterium | reverse complement strand
CGCACGTCGACGGCCAGCGGCCGGAAAGCCTCGAGCGTGCCGATGCAGCCGCGGAGCTCGCCACGCTGCCTCAGCGTCACGAACGTGGCTGCCGGACGGCACAGGGCGGGATGGTTCGCCTCGGTCGCCCCAGGCAGGCCGAGCGACTGGGCGATCGCCATCCGCGCGATCGCAACCAGCGTGCCGCCGAGATCGTCACCGGTCATCGGCAGGCGGCGCCAAAGGCGAACGAAGCGTAGCCCACGACGCATGACCGGTCAGCCACCGTGTCGCCCGAATTGCGCAGGTCGAGGAGCACCGGCCGCAGCGCGCGCCTGCGCGCGGACAGCAGCAGCGCGTTGACCGGCGTCGCGCCGCAGGCCTGCTCGTGGTCGAGGGTCGCCGAGAGGGAGAGAATGGCCGCGGCAGTGGCACGGTCGAGCGCCTGCGCATCGACGTAAGGATGGTAATGCGACAGGTCCGAGCTCACGACGAGCAGGGTCTCGGGCCCGCCCCACAGCAGTTCCATGACCTCGGCCACTTCCCCCGGCGTCGCCTCGCCGACGGCGAACGGAACGATCTCGAAGCCGCCGAGAACCGCCTGCAGGAACGGGAGCTGGACCTCCAGCGAATGCTCCAGGGCATGCGCGGCGTCGCTCGCGCGCACCTGAGGCAGGTCGAGCGCGAGCTCCACGGCAGCGCGGTCGACGTCGACATTCCCCAGGGGTGTGGCGAACGCATGCGCCGACGGAACGGCGAGACCCCGCACCGGCACGCGGTGCGTCGGTCCGAACAGGACGACGCGACGGATCGGCTCGATCCCGCCGGCCAGCCGGGCATAGGCGGCAGCGGCGACCGTGCCGGAGTAGGCGTACCCGGCGTGCGGCACGATCAGGGCCTTGGCCCGGAACGCAGCCGGGATCGGCCGCGCACCGCGGGCGCCGTCGAAGGATCGCGAACGCGCGAGCACCGTTTCCGACGCACGCGCATGCCCTGCCGCGTCATCGAAGCAGGCGCGCAGCGTGGCCGCGAGCTCGGCCGGCATTTTCGGATAGAAAGTTCCGGCCACGGCGGCCGGGCGCAAGTCTGCCATCTTCACAATATCGGCCGGCACCGCCCCGAAATCAACGGCTGCGGCCATCGGGCGCCGTCCCCGCAGCGCGGCGCGTTATGCTAACCCGATGGCACTGCTCACGATTCGCGACGCCGAGCTCGCCTACGGCCTGCAACCGCTGCTCGATCGCGCCGACCTGACGGTGGGCGAGGGCGAGCGGATCGGACTGATCGGCCGCAACGGCACCGGCAAGTCGTCGCTGCTGAAAGTCATCGCCGGCCAAGGCGCCCTGGACGACGGGGACATCGAGCGCCGCGACGCAGTCCGGATCGTGCTGGTCGAGCAGGAGCCTCTGCTGCCGCCGGCGTCGACGCTGCGCGAGAGCCTGGTCCGCCGGGGAGCGCTGGAAGCGCAGGACGAGCGCGAGCGCTGGCGCGTCGAGCTGCGGCTGTCCGGATTCCTGCACCGCTACGGGCTGGACGAAGCGCAATCGCCGGAAAGTGCATCGGGCGGCGAGCGCAAGCGGGCGGCGCTCGCACTGGCGCTGGCGATGCAGCCCGACCTGCTGTTGCTGGACGAGCCGACGAACCATCTCGACACGGACGGGATCGCTCTGACCGAGGACCTGCTACTCAAGGTGCCGGCGTCGATCGTCGTCACGCACGACCGCGCGTTCCTCGATCGAATCGCGATGCGGATCGTCGAGCTGGATCGCGGACTGCTGCGCTCCTACCCGGGCAATTTCGCCGCCTACGAAAGCCGCAAGGCCGCGGAGCTCGCGGCGGAGGCAACTGCCGCGCGCAAGTTCGACCAGTTCTGGCGGCAGGAGGAAGCGTGGATCCGCAAGGGCGTCGAGGCCCGGCGCACACGCAACGAAGGTCGGGTGCGCAGGCTCGAGTCGCTGCGCGAGCAGCGCGCGCAGCGCCGGCAGCGGATGGGAAACGTGAGGCTTGCCGTCGACGCGGGCGAGCGCTCCGGGGTCCTGGTCGCCGAGCTCGATGGTGTCTGGAAGGCATTCGGCACGTCCACGCTGGTGCGCGATCTCTCGCTGCGCGTCATGCGCGGCGACCGGCTGGCGCTGCTGGGGCGAAACGGCGCCGGCAAGTCGACGCTGCTGAAGATCATCCTCGGCCAGGTGCGGCCGGATCGAGGACAGGTGCGCCTGGGCACCCGCCTCCAGGTCGCCTATTTCGACCAGATGCGCGAGCAGCTCGATCCGGAACGCAGCCTCGCGCAGACGATAAGCCCAGGATCGGAATGGGTCGAGACCGGGTCGGGCCGCAAGCACGTGCTGTCCTATCTCGCGGATTTCCTGTTCCCGCCGCAGCGCGCAAGCGCGCCGGTGAAGGCGCTGTCCGGAGGCGAGCGCAACCGGCTGCTGCTCGCGCGCCTGTTCGCGCAGCCGGCCAACCTGCTGGTGTTGGACGAGCCGACGAACGATCTCGACATCGACACCCTCGAGCTGCTCGAGGCGACGCTGCAGGCGTACGCGGGAACATTGCTGCTGGTGAGCCACGATCGCGCGTTTCTGGACAACATCGCGACGCAGACGCTGGTCGCGGAGGGGGGCGGCATCTGGAAGGAATACGCCGGCGGAT
>DASYXO010000239.1:0-5551 GCA_035934825.1 Casimicrobiaceae bacterium | reverse complement strand
AGATCGAGCTGTATCGCCCACGCGAGCAGGTGGGCGAGATGCTCGGCATCCGGCCCGATCAGCTCCGCGCCGAGGAGCGCGCCGCTCCGGGCATCGGCATAAAGGTGCATGCGCCCCCGATTCCTCAGCATCACCCGCGAGCGACCCTGGTCCTCGAACGACACGACGCCGGTGACGTAAGGGGCGTCGCGCATGGCGCGGTAACCGCCGCCGACGATCGCGATCTGCGGATCCGTGAACACGATGCCGAGCTGCGCCCGCCGCAGGCCCTTGCGGACCTCCGGATAGCGGGCCGCGTTGTCGCCTGCGATTCGTCCCTCGTCGGCCGCCTCATGGAGCAGCGGGACGTCGTTGTCGGCGTCCCCGGCGATGAAGATCGGCGCCGTCCCGCATTGCAGCGTTTCCCGGTCGAAGACCGGCACGCCTCGCGCGTCGCGCGCAAGCGATGTTGCGTCTAGGTTGAGTCGGTCGAGGTTCGGCCTGCGGCCGGTCGCCGCGAGCAGGTAATCGAAGTGCTCGACCCGCGTCCCGCCGTCGGTGGCGCGGTAGCGGAGCACGACCTGCGAGCCTTCGCGCGACACCTCGGCCCGGGCATCGGTGTCCAAATAGAACTCCGCCGCGAACACGCGCCGCGCTTCGTCCAGCAGTCCCGGATCCGACAGGGGCCCGACCCCGCCGCCGCGGCCGAAGATCTTGACCCGCACCCCCAGGCGGTGCAGCGCCTGTCCGAGCTCCAGCCCGATGACGCCGGGCCCGAACACCGCGACGCTCGACGGCAGGTCGGTCCAGTCGAACACGTCGTCGCTGACGACCAATCGCTCTCCCAGCGCGCTCCACGCGGCGGGCCGCGACGGGGACGACCCCGTCGCGATGACCACGGTGCGCGTATCGACGGTAATCGAGCTTCCGTCCGCGAGGGTGACCTCGAGCCGCGTGTCGCCCGCGAACCGCGCGTGTCCGGCGGCCTTGTCGGCCGCCGGGATCGCATCGACGCCCTGGGTCACGAACCCGACGAAACGGTCGCGCTCGCGGCGCACCCTCGCCATCACCGCAGGGCCGTCGACCCGGACACGGCCTTCCAGGCGCAGACCGAAGGCGTCGAAGCGGTCCACCGAATGCGCGGCTTCCGCCGGAGCGATCAGCAGCTTGCTCGGCATGCAGCCCACGCGCGCGCAGGTTGTCCCGTGGACTCCGCCCTCGATCAGCAGCGCGCGGCGGCCGGCGGCCCGGGCAGCTCGGTAGGCCGCGAGGCCGGCCGTGCCGGCGCCGATGACTGCGACGTCGGTTCTCGTCTGTTGCATGTGCTCACACCTCGATGCGGTGGGTGCGCGAATTTGCCTTACGCGGCGTTCCGGAGGAAGGCCTCGATCTCCGCCGAGCCCCCGATCAGCCGTTCGTTGATGAACACCTGCGGAACCCTGGTTGCGTCGGCAATCGCGCCGATGGCGCGGCTGCGTATCGTGTGCGGCAGCGGGATCTCGACGTAATCGTAGCCCGCATCGCCGAGTTGCTGCTTGGCCGCGCGGAAACCGCAGCCTACACATGTCGGGACCGCGACCCGGTCGGGCCGCCGTCACGATAACTTAATCTTAAGTTATACATCAAGCCGATAGCATATGGTTATGCGCTTGCGCGCGCGCGGCTCCGGGTCCGCGAATTGCTTTGGTCCGGTGCCCGGGCCCTGCGCCGGGCGGGTTGCGCCCACGTTGCGCACCCGCCCTGCGTCCAAAGCCCTGAATCGAAAGCGACGGAGGCGCGCGTGACGAAGTGCCGGATGTGCAGCCAGGTCCTCTATGGCCGGCGCAAGCTCTGTCAGGACTGCGAGTGGGAACTGGAATCGGCACAGGTCGCAGCCTCGGGCGGCGACTCGGACCCCCCTTCGGTGGGTACCGCTGACGCCCTGCCGCAATCGGTGCCGCCGGCCGACGCGTCGCAGCCCGACGCTTCGACGTCGTTCAAATTGTGGCGCACAAAGCGGGATCGACGCACGACCACGCTCGCACTGGTCGCCGCGGTCGCGCTTGCGATCGTGGCAGGGCTGCACCCGGGGCGCTCCCCGGCGCGGTATACCTCGTCGGTCATGGAGGGTGCCGACGCGGCAGCGTCGGCGTCGCGGGCCGCTGCCTCCGGCGGGACAGCGCCGCTGCAACGCAGGACCGCGGTCGCCGCGAACCGCTAGCGCCACGGCGCGCGCAACCCAGGGCTCCGGGGTCCGAGTGCGCTTCGCGCGTGCAGGGCCGTCGGGACGGCCGACAGCCCTGGGTGGGAACGCAACGGCGATCGCGCGATCCAATCCGCGGGTCCCACGATCACTCCGCGCGACGTTCCGGCGTACGCAGCGGGTATGCTGCGCGCTTGACCCGCTCCGCAAAGCCTCCGCCCAATGCCACCCGTCACCACCGCGCTGATCGTCGCCAACGTCGCGATCTTCCTTCTGCAATCGATCCTGCCGGGGCTGGTCGTGCCCTTCGCCCTGTGGCCGCTGGGCACGTCGCAGGCGATGGCAGGCGTCGGCTTCTATCCGTGGCAACTCGTCACCTACGCGTTCCTGCACGGTGGCCTGCTGCACCTCGGATTCAACATGGTCGCGTTGTACATGTTCGGCAGCCCGGTCGAGCAGGTGTTCGGGACTCGCCGCTACCTGCTCTACTACTTCGTGTCGGTGCTTTCGGCGGCGTTCACGCAACTCGCCTTTGCGGCGTTCACCGGGGGTGTCTACCCGACGATCGGCGCCTCGGGCGGGGTCTTCGGCCTGCTGCTGGCCTACGCGAAGCTCTTCCCGCACAACCGCGTGATGCTGCTGTTTCCGCCGATCCCGATGCCGGCGCGCGTGTTCGTCTTCGGCTACGCCGTGGTCGAATTGTTCCTCGGCGTGACCGGCACTCAGGAGGGCGTTGCCCATTTCGCGCACCTCGGCGGGATGGTCGGCGGCTACCTCTTGCTCAGATACTGGCGCAGCGGCCCACGTCGCTACCCGCGTTGAATCGCGGGGCGTAGGCAGGGCGCGGGCCGCGTGGTACAACGGCGCCTGGTAGCCCCGTCGCGGCGTGTCGCAGACGCTGGCGGAGGTCGACGGGATCGGGGCGAAAGCGGGGGCCATGGCCGTCCAGCGATGCCGTTTTCGATGTCCGTGCACGATCCTGCCGCCCGCGATCCTGCGGCGCATCGCGTCACGCGGAACTCGCGCGCAGCGCGAGGCTGCGCTGGCAACGCTTGCGACCGACCAGACGCTGCGCCTCGCGCGCGCAACCCACCAGCTGCTCGACGTCGGGGCTCGCAAGCCGCCGCTGACGCTGCCCGAGCTTGCGAAGCAGCGCACGATCTACGATGCCGGGCACCGGGAAACGCTGCCGGGCCGCACCGTGCGTACGGAGGGCTCGCGTGCTGGGAAGGACGTCGAAGTCAACGAAGCCTACGATGGTCTCGGCGCGACCTTCGACTTCTTCGCGGCCGTCTATGACCGCAACTCGATCGACGACGAGGGCATGCACCTCGACGCGAGCGTCCATTACGGCCGGAACTACGACAACGCGTTCTGGAACGGCCGGCAGATGGTCTTCGGCGACGGCGACGGCGATCTCTTCAATCGCTTCACCATTTCGCTGGATGTCATCGGCCACGAGCTGACGCATGGCGTGACGGGCGACGAAGCGAAGCTCGTCTATCTTGGCCAGGCGGGGGCGCTCAACGAGTCGATTTCGGATGTCTTCGGCTCGCTGGTCAAGCAGCATGCGCAAAAGCAGACGGCCGGGCAGGCCGACTGGCTGATCGGTGCGGGCCTGTTCACCTCCAAGGTCAGCGGCGTCGCCTTGCGCTCGATGAAGGCGCCAGGAACCGCCTTCGACGACCCGGTGCTCGGTCGCGACGAGCAACCGGCGACCATGGCCGGCTACGTGCACACGACGATGGATAACGGTGGTGTGCACACGAACTCGGGGATACCCAACCACGCGTTCTATGTCGCGGCCATGGCGTTCGGCGGATACGCGTGGGACCAGGCCGGACGGATCTGGTACGAAACGCTGCGTGACCGGCGGCTCAAGCAGACGGCGACGTTCCGGCAGTTCGCCGTGCTGACCGTGCAGAATGCTGCGCAGCTCTTCGGGGCCCCCGGGCGCCAGACCGTCGCTGCCGCGTGGAAGGAAGTCGGCATCGACGTCGGTCGGTGACGCCATGACCCTGCGGACGCCCAAACGCGCCAACGGCGGAAGCTGAGATGGCGGCGATGCGCATCGAATTCCGGATCGACGGCGGCCTCGCAGCACTGCCCGGCCTCGCGACGCCCGTCAGCATCGATTGCGCGACGTTGCCGGCGAACGATGCCGCGCGCCTGGGCAAACTCGTCCGCAAGGCCGATTTCTTCGGGCTGCCGCAGCCGCGCGTCGCAGCACCGATGCCCGACGCCCGCGCGTATACCATCGCGATCGACGACGGCCTGCAGTGCCGGACGCTCACGTTCGCCGAGCCGATCGACGACGCGAACATGCGCGAGCTCGTCGCCGAGCTGCGCTTGCGCGCCGGCGCGATCCGGCGGGGCGGGGGCGCGCGATGAGATCGCAGGCGTGGCTGGGCGCCGCTGCGCTGTGCGCCGGCTGCGTGACGCTCGATCCCGGCCCGGACGTGACCGGCAAGCCCATCGGCGAGTTCTTCGACGAGCTCAAGGCCGAGTTGAGCGAGGTCCACTGGCGCGTGAGGGGACGCGCGGCGGCATGCGGCAGCACCGAGCTGCGGGAGGTCGACCTGCGCAACGCGTCGGTGACGCTGGAAATGCGGCGCGTCGCCGAGGCGAGCGTCGACGGCGAGATCCGCCTGGTTGCGCTGCCGCTCGCGGCCACCGCGGCGGCTCCGGGCCTTTCGGGATCGGTGACGCGGCGCTCGTCGCAGGACCTGACCATCAAGCTCGACGTCGCCGGCGATGCGCCCGTCCACGACATCGACGCAGCGTCCCGCGCGCGAAGCGCGCTCGCCCTGGCCGTGAACGCCGCCATCGATGGCTTCGTGCGCTCGAGCGCCGACGCCCCGTGCATCCGCCTGGCGGCGCTCAAGCTGCAATTCGTGCTCGACATCGAGCGCACCGCCGGCGGCGGCTTCAAGATCGTCGTTCCGGCGACCCAGCTCGCGGCCGAGGGGGCGCGGCGCGACGTCAACACGCTGACGCTGACTTGGGACCGGATCATTTCCAATGCGTTGCGCTAAAGTCCCCCCTTGCGTCAACGCGCCGGCTGCGTATGCTTGAGGCGCCAGCATCCGGCAAGGAGGGTCGGGCATGCCGATTCGATCGCTGCGTTCGATAGTCGCGGGGCAGACGCCGATCACCGCGTCGAAGACGACGACGGTCGTCGACGCCGCGCGCCTGATGATGCGGCACAACGTCGGTGCCTTGCTGGTCGTCGACGGGACGCGCCTGATCGGAATCTTCACCGAGCGCGACGCGCTGTTCCGATTGGTGGCCGAAGGCCGCAATCCGGCGCTGACCCGCGTCGCGGACGTGATGACCGCCCAGCCGCAGACGGTGCATCCCGACGAGCCTTTCGGCAAGGCGCTGCGCATG
>DASYXO010000232.1:0-3867 GCA_035934825.1 Casimicrobiaceae bacterium | reverse complement strand
AGGCGCACCGAGATGCCCGACGGCTATGCCTGATCGCCGCAACCGATCCGGCAGCCCGGAGTCCCTGTCCGAGCATCACGAATGAAACTGCCTGCGAACCGACCTCGCGTCATCGTCGCGCTCGACTTTGCCGATCCGGCGCAGGCCATGGCGCTCGCCGACCGGCTCGATCCGCGGCAGTGCGCGGTCAAGGTCGGCAAGGAGCTGTTCGTCGTCGCCGGCCCCGAGCCCGTGCGCAGGCTGGTCGAGCGCGGATTCAACGTGTTCCTCGACCTCAAGTTCCACGACATCCCCAACACCGTCGCGCAGGCCTGTGCCGTCGCGGCGCGAATGGGCGTGTGGATGATCGACGTCCATGCGGCGGGGGGCCGGGCGATGCTGACCGCTGCGCGCGACGCCGTCGCGACGGCCACGGTCGCGGCCGGGCAAGGCGCAGCGCGGCCGCTGCTCGTCGCCGTCACCGTGCTGACGAGCCTCGACGGGGCGGCGCTGGCCGAGACCGGAGTCGCCGCAGACCCCGGCGCCCAGGCGCTGCGGCTTGCGATCCTCGCGCGCCACTGCGGCCTCGACGGCGTCGTATGCTCGGCCATCGAGGCGCCTGTGCTGCGCGCGGCGCTGGGCCCCGATTTCGCGCTGGTGACGCCGGGCATCCGTCCGGCGGGCAGTGCCAAGGATGACCAGGCCCGCATCGTCACCCCGGAGCAGGCGCTCGCCCGTGGCGCATCGTTTCTGGTCATTGGCCGGCCGATCACCGCGGCTGCCGATCCGGTGGCAGCCCTCGCCGGCATCAACCGCTCGCTCGGGATACCCGCATGAAGATCACGATGATCGGCACGGGCTACGTCGGGCTCGTCACCGGAACCTGCCTCGCCGAAGTCGGCAACGACGTGCTGTGCCTCGATGTCGATGCGCGCAAGATCGCGATGCTGGAAGGGGGCGGCGTGCCGATCCACGAGCCGGGGCTGGAATCGATGATCCAGCGCAATGTGGCCGCGGGCCGGCTGCACTTCACCACCGACATCGACGCCGCGGTCGGCCATGGCAACGTCCAGTTCATCGCCGTCGGGACGCCCCCGGACGAGGACGGCAGCGCCGACATGCAGTACGTGCTGCAGGCGGCGCGCAACATCGGGCGCCGGATGACCCAGTGGACGCTGGTGGTCGACAAGTCGACGGTGCCGGTCGGCACCGCCGAGCGCGTGCGCGAGGCGATCGCCGAGGAGCTCGCCGCCCGCCGCGTCGACATTGCCTATGCAGTCGCGTCGAACCCGGAGTTCCTGAAGGAGGGTGCCGCGGTCGAGGATTTCATGAAACCCGATCGCATCGTCATCGGTGCCGACGACGACCGGGCGATCTCCCTGCTGCACAGCATCTATGCGCCGTTCCAGCGCAATCGCGAGCGCCTGCTGGTGATGGACCTGCGCTCGGCGGAGCTCACCAAGTACGCCGCGAACGCGATGCTTGCGACGCGGATCTCGTTCATGAACGAGCTCGCGAACCTCGCCGATCGGCTGGGTGCCGACATCGAGGCCGTGCGCCAGGGCATCGGCTCGGATCCGCGGATCGGCTACCATTTCCTCTACCCGGGCGCGGGCTATGGTGGAAGCTGCTTCCCCAAGGACGTCAAGGCACTGCAGTTCACCGCGCGGCAGCTTGGCCTGCCGCTGCGGCTGCTCGGCGCGGTCGAGGCGGTCAACGACGCGCAGAAGCGGGTGCTGGTGGACAAGATCGTCGCGCATTTCGGCGCCGACCTGACCGGGCGGCGTTTCGCACTGTGGGGGCTCGCGTTCAAGCCGAACACCGACGACATGCGCGAGGCGCCTTCGCGCGTCATCGTCGACGCGCTGGTCCAGCGCGGCGCGACGATCTGCGCCTACGACCCGGTGGCGATGGAGGAGGCGCGGCGGGTGCTGGTCAAGGGAGCGGGTGTCTCGTTCGCGGCCAGTCCGCTCGCCGCCTGCGACGGCGCCGACGCACTGGTGGTGGTGACCGAGTGGAAGGAGTTCCGCAGCCCCGATTTCGACGCCCTGCGCCGGCGGCTGAAGCAGCCGCTGATTTTCGACGGCCGCAATCTCTACGAACCCGGGATCGTGCGCGACGCCGGCTTCGAGTACCGTGCGATCGGACGGCGATGAGTGCCGCAAGCCCCGGAGTTGCCCGATGAGCGCCGTGAGCGCGGGGGCCCGATGAGCTCCGGCTTCCCGGCCTGGCGCGCGCGCGTCGCGAAGGCGCGGGTGCTGGTGGTAGGGGACGTCATGCTCGACCGCTACTGGTTCGGCGACGTCGAGCGCATCTCGCCCGAGGCGCCGGTTCCGATCGTGCGGATCGCGCGCTCGGAGGAGCGGCCGGGCGGGGCGGCGAACGTCGCACGCAACGCTGCCGCCCTCGGCGCCCGTGCAACGCTGCTGTCCGCAACCGGGGACGACGAGCCCGCCGACACGCTGTTGCGCATGCTCGCGGCGGACGGCGTCAGCACCTCCTTTGTGCGCGACGGGGCACTGACGACCACCGTCAAGCTGCGCGTGATCGGCCGCCAGCAGCAGTTGCTGCGCATCGATTTCGAGACGGCCCCATCGCGCGAGCTTCTCGCGTCCAAGCTCGCCGATTTCGACGCGCTGCTCGCCGACACCGATGCGGTGGTGCTCTCCGACTACGGCAAGGGCGGCCTCGCGCATATCGCGACGATGATCGGGCGCGCGCGTGCCGCAGGCAAGCCGGTGCTGGTCGACCCCAAGGGCGACGACTGGGGCAAGTATCGCGGGGCGAGCCTGATGACCCCCAACCGGGCAGAGCTCCGGCAGGTCGCGGGCCGCTGGCGCGACGAAGCGGACCTCGGGCGCCGCGCGCAGGCGTTGCGGCGCGATCTCGATCTCGGCGCCCTGCTGGTGACGCGCTCGGAAGAGGGGATGAGCCTCTACTCCGATGCAGGCACGCTGACCATACCGGCGCAGGCGCGCGAGGTCTTCGACGTCTCGGGCGCAGGCGATACCGTGATCGCGACGCTGGGCGCGCTGCTCGCCGCCGGCGCGCCGCTGCCCGATGCGGTCGCGATCGCGAACCAGGCCGCCGGCATCGTCGTCGGCAAGCTCGGCACGGCGACCGTCACCCCCGACGAGCTCGCCTGAGCCGCCGGCACGCGTGCGCAAGCGCAACGCCGCGTGATCGCCGCTACGGACTGAGGCTTCCCCGATGGCCAAGCCCGGAACCAAGACCCTCTATGCCTGCACCGAGTGCGGCGGCCACGCGCCCAAGTGGCAGGGCCAGTGCCCGGGCTGCGGGGCCTGGAACACGCTGGTGGAAAGCCTCGCCGCCACCGCGCCCACGCGCTTTGCGAGCGTCGCTGGCGCACGCTCCGCGATCACCCGGCTGTCGTCGGTCGACGCCCGTGCGACCGAGCGCATCCCGACCGGGATCGAGGAGTTCGACCGCGTCCTGGGCGGCGGTCTGGTCTCCGGCGGAGTCATCCTGCTGGGCGGCGACCCGGGCATCGGCAAGTCGACGCTGCTGCTGCAGGCGGGCGCCGCGCTGGGTGCTGCGCACCGCACGCTGTACGTGACTGGCGAGGAATCGGCCGAGCAGATCGCACTGCGCGCCCAGCGGCTCGGGCTGGTCAACGCGCCGATCGATCTGCTTGCGGAAGTGCAGCTCGAAGCGATCATCGTGGCGATCGGCGCGGCGGCGCCCGAGATCGTCGTCATCGACTCGATCCAGACCATCTACACCGAAGCGCTCGCATCGGCGCCGGGCAGCGTCGCCCAGGTCCGCGAGTGCGCGGCGCAATTGACGCGCATGGCCAAGCAGCGCGGCATCGTCGTGTTGTTCGTCGGCCACGTGACCAAGGAGGGCGCGATCGCCGGACCGCGCGTG
>DASYXO010000220.1:0-9503 GCA_035934825.1 Casimicrobiaceae bacterium | reverse complement strand
CATCATCGCGCCGGAGTTCGCGATCCACGAACGCAGTGGCGAACCGTACCTGCTCGAGTTGAACCGCCGCATGACGCACGGGACCCACCGCGGCGCGGCGATGGACATCGATGCGTGCGCAGCGCTCTTCTCCGCGGTGTCGGGCATGCCCGCGACGACGCGCGCCGATCTCGACGAGGGGGAGGAGCACCTGTGCGTTCATTTCCCGTCGGAGTGGCTGCGCGATCCGGCAAGCCGGTGGCTGCGCGAGTATCCTGTCGATGTTCCCTGGGACGAGCCCGAATTGATCGAAGCCATGCTCGCACTGCGCCGGGTCCCATGACCGGCGACCGGATCCCGACGCGGACCGGGTGCTGGCGCGCCGGCACCGCGATCGCGGCGATGCTCTTCGCCTGCGTGACATCCGTCGCGCTGGCGGCGGAGGTGCAGCCGTATCCGAGCCGTCCCATCCGCGTCGTCGTGCCGTTTTCCGGTGGCACCTGGGTCGACACCGTCGCGCGCATCGTGGCGGACAAGCTCGCCTCGAATGTCGGCCAGCCGGTCATCGTCGACGACCGCCCCGGTGCGTCGGGAAGCATCGCCGCCGACATCGTCGCGAAGGCGCCTCCCGACGGCTACACGCTGCTGGTGGGCGGCGTGTTCCTGACCACGCTGGTCGCGATCAATGCGCCGCACGCCGTCGATCCCCTCGGCGCATTCGTGCCGGTCACGCGCTGGACCAACGCGCCGATTCTCATCGTCGTGAATCCTTCGCTCAAGGTCGCGACGCTGGGCGAGCTTTTCGCGCGCGCTCGCCGCGAGCCCGGACGCGTCGCTTACGCGACCTCCGGCGTCGGCACTACGCCTCATCTGGTCGCGGTCATGCTCACGCAGCGCGCCGGCGTCGACATGCTGCACGTGCCCTACGTGAACACCAACACCGAGGCCAAGGACGTGCTCGCCGGCGAGGTCCCCGTCATGTTCACCTTCACCGGGACCGTCGACACGCTCGTCACGAGCGGGCGCCTCAAGGTCCTGGCGGTGACCACCAAGGACCGCAGCGCCGTGTGGCCCGACGTTCCTACGGTAGCGGAGCAGGGATTCCCCGGATTCGACGTGTCCACCTGGAGCGGTGCGCTCGCCCCGCTCGGAACCTCGCCCGAGATCGTCACGAAGCTGAATCGCGCGTTCGATCGCATCCTGCAGGAGCCGGAGGTGCGCGCGAAAATCGCCACGCTCGGCCTGCAGGTCGAAGCTGCGGGGCCGGCACGCTTTGCGGCCGACATGAAAGCGGAGCTGCCGCGGTGGAAGGCGGTCGCTCGCGCCGCGGGACTGCGCAGCGACTGATCCGGGCTCGCCGCGCAGCGCACGGCGATGCGTGCCGCCATACCGACCGGCAACGGCGTGTCGACACCGCTCGGTCGAACCCATGATAATCTGATTGGCAAGGCGCACAGCCCGCGTGAAAGCAACGCCCGTCGAGCCGGAATCGGCGGTCGCGGCCTGCTCCCGGCACCGGGTGCGACGCGGGGCGACGCCGGTTCGCCGTTGCCGTTTCTCTGGGAGGCCGTAATGCGCAATCCAAGGTTCCCGCGCCGGGGAGGCGGTCCCCGCAGGAGTTCGGCGTGGCCGCGCCTGGCGTGGCAGCTTTCGGCGCCCGCCGCGGCGGGCGCAGTTGCGATGCTCGGCCTGGCGGCCTTCGCGCCCTCCGCGCATGCGGACGACACCGACGCCACCGTCGATCTCGGCAAGGTCGTCGTGACGGCGCGCCGCCGCCACGAGAAGATCGTCGATGCGCCTGTCGCAGTCACGGTGCAGACCGGCGCGCAGCTCAAGGACCAGGATGCCGTGCTGTTCGACGACATCGCACGCGAGGTCCCGAACGTGCGCATGATGCCGTCGCCACAGTCGGTGTCGGCGCTCGACGTGACGATGCGCGGGCAGACCTCGATCCGCTCGGCGATTGCGTATGACCCGGCGGTGGGCATCTACGTGGATGGTGTCTACGTGGCCAACGGCCAGGCGGCAATGAGTACGCTGCTGGACATCGATCGCGTGGAAATCGTGCGCGGTGCGCAGGGTACTCTGTTCGGGCGCGACAACACCGGCGGGGCGATCTCGTTCTACACCAACCGGCCGCAACTCGACTCCTACGACGCCGAGGTCGCCGTCGACGGCGGCGCCAGGCAACTCTTCATGGGGCGCGGCATCGTGAACGTTCCCGTTGGGGATACGATGGCGCTGCGCCTCGCGTACCAGGACAACGAGCGCAATGGCTTCGGATCGAGCGTCGGCAGCGGCCAGGGAAACTTCCTCAACCAGCACCGGTACCAGGCGCGCGTTGGCGGGCTATGGCATCCGAATGCGGGGTTCGACGCGTACTGGACCTACGAGCACTTCGAAGCCGACGAGGTCGGCGCGCTGCTGCATCCGCTGCCGGGACCGGGGTCCGGCACGGTGGTCGCGCAGCTCGGCCAGGCGGCGCCGCTCTTTCCGGGGGTGGCGCCGGTGGTGTTCCCCGACAATTTCTTCCAGACCGGCTCCGACTTCCTCGCCCACGATCGCACCCATCTCGATGCCACGCAGCTGACGCTCGACCAGGCGATCGGCGCAACGACGCACGCCAAGCTCATTCTCGGCTACCGCCACCTGTACAACGATACGGCGATCGACGTGGACGCGACGTCGTTGCCGTTCGCCAATACCGCATTGCAGAACTCCTCGAGCCAGAAGAGCGCCGAGCTGCAGCTCACCGGAACCGCGCTCGACAGCAAGTTGGACTGGATCGGCGGCCTCTACTGGTTCCGCGACGACGGCGACGCGCCTTCGCAGATTCCGCCTCAGTCCCTCGCCTACCAGGCTTTCTTTTCCGCCGTTGGCGGCCCGGTCGTGCCCTATCCGGTCATCGAGAGCAATTCGCTCGAGAATCTCTCGACGGCCGGCTACGTGCACGGCGAATACCACCTGACGGATCGTTGGGCCGCTGCGGTCGGCCTGCGTCGCACGCACGACACGCGCAAGCTGAGCGAGAACGCCTATGCCGCGACGCCGTTCGGCCAGTCGTGCACGATCATCGACGCAAGCACCGGCAACCCCGCCAACAACGGCGGCCCCTGCCCGGCGATCCGCAAGAGCGCCGGCTTCTCGTATTGGTCCTGGGAATGGTCCACGCACTACCTCGTCACCGACAATCTCAACGCGTACTTTCGCTCGGGCCGGGCGCAGCGCTCGGGAGGCTGGAACGTTCCGGTCAACACGCTGCAGGACCAGCCGTTCCGGCCCGAGCAGCTCACCGATTACGAGCTGGGGCTCAAGGCGGACCTCATGGGCGGGGCGCTGCTGATCGACGGGGACGTGTTCTACGGCAACTACGACGACATGCAGCGCTTGCTGCCGCAGCTGGTCGGCGGCACGCCCACGACCTACGTCATCAATGCCGGCAAGGCGCGCGTGAGTGGCGCCGAGCTGGAGACGACGATGCGCCTTCCGCGCGGGTGGTACCTGCACGGCGCCTTCGGCTACACGGATGCACGCTACATCAGCTTTCTGTACACGCCGGGTCCCGGCCAGCCCGCCGTCGACCTGGCCGGCAACAAGTTCTACCAGACGCCGAAATTCAACGCCGGACTGGGTGTCGGGTACGAGACCGCGGCGGCAGGCGGCGTGCTGCGGCTGTACGCCGACTACGCCTGGCAGGACGCCGTGCAATTCAATGTCATCAACGATTTCAACAGCCAGGGCGCCTACGGCACCTTGAATGCGCGCATCAGCTATGCGCCCGCGGGTGCCCCGTGGCAGATCGCGGCCTTCGGCACCAATCTTACCGGGCGCCGCTACGCCATTACCGGAGGAACGGTGGCGCCGAACGCCATGGCGTGGCAGATCCCCGGCGCGCCTCGGCTGTACGGCGTCGAGTTCAGCTACCGCTTCGGCCGCCAGCGCTGATCCACCGGCCCGATGCGCGCATCGCGGATCGCGCGGGCGTGCCGGTGGCTTCTTGCCGTGCTGTCGCTGCTGGGGGTGGTGGCGCATCGCGCGCACGCCGCCGCGAACGATCCGTCGGCGCCGCAGTCGCCATCGCCCGCTGGAACCGCGGCCGCCGCCACGACCGGTGGTCCGCGCGGGTTCGAGATCGGCAAGCTGCCGTTCATCCCGATCCCCGAGATCGACACCGGGCCCCAGAGCGGCCTGACGCTGGGCCTGCTGCCGGTGGTGCTGTCGAACAACGCCCGAGGCGAGATCGATCGCATCCTGGCCCCCGACATCATTCACAGCCAATATTTCGGCTGGGGCGCGCGCTGGCGCACGTTCAGCTATCCGTCGGACGACGAGAAGTGGTCGGTAGTTGCCGGGGCCAAGCAGCGGGTCGAGCGCGAGTTCGATGCCGAGTATGACCAGGGAATGCGCCGCGACGGCGACTGGTCCTGGATCGCGCACGCGATGTACGACCGCAGCGGCACAGGCCGCTTCTTCGGCCTCGGCAACCATTCGCTGCTGCGCGACCAGACGAACTACACCGAAAGCCAAACCCGACTCGAGCTCACGGCGGCGCGCAATTTCAGCCGGACGGTGCAGTTGTCGTACCTGGCCCGCGTCGAGCACGTCGACATCGGATCGCGCGCGCTGGCATCGCTACCGTCGATCCAGACCCTCTACCCCGGGCTGCCGGGGCTCGGCCACGTCACCGATCTGCAGCAGCGCTTGGTACTGACCTACGACACGCGCGATTCCGACGTCGTGCCGCGCAGCGGCGACCGGCTTGCGGCGTTTGCGGGGATCTCCGCGCATGCCCTGGGAAGCACCCGTTCCTACACGTTTCTCGGCGTCGACATGACCACATACCAGGCGGTGGGCCCGGCCCTGACGGTCGTCGGCCACGCCGCGCTGCGCTACATGCCCAGCTACACCGATGCGCCGTTCTGGGACCTCTCCGCGCTCGGAGGGGACCGCAGCATCATCGGCGAGGCGCAGCCTCTGCGTGCTTACGGCGACGACCGCTTCGTCGGTCGCAACAGCTTCGCCACCAGCCTGGAGGCGCGCTTCTGGGTGTCCAGCTTCCACCTCTTCGACACCGACCTGAAGCTCGAGCTTGCGCCGTTCGTGGATTCGGGCAAGGTGTTCGATGCGATGGCAAGGAGCCCGCTTTCGCACCTGCACGTCGGGGGCGGAATGGGCTTTCGCGTGATCGCCAGCCCGTACGTCGTGGCGTACGTCGACGTCGGTTTCGGGAAGGAGAAAGCGGCCGTGTTCAGCGGCATCGACTACCCGTTCTAGCGCCGTTCCCGTTCGGTCCCGGCCCGCGCCGCCGCCGCCCCCGGAAGCCGACCTGCGGCGTCCAGTATGGGCGCTTTGTCCCTCTTGCGACGCGTATTCGACTATGATGTAAAGATTTCAAAATTGCGTCGGGCGGCTCGGGGCCGCGCCAGCGCCGTGCCTGGATGGGTTCGGCGCGGCGGCCCGGCGCGGGCCCGGTCATCGAAGTGTCGTGCGCAGGAGGTCGGGACCCGGAATCGTCGTGCCAAGTCGTGACAATGAGGGGGGAAGGCAAGCATGAGCACTTCCGTCTTGTTGGTGTCCACGGCCGCCAATTGGCTGGGCACCGCGCGCATGCCGGCTGCGCTGGGCAAGGCCGGATTCGACGTGTCGTTGCTCACGCCGGCCGATTCCCTGGCCGCCAAGAGCCGCTTCGTGCGCCGGATCGGGTATCTGCCGCAGGACGCGACCCCGCTGCAATGGGTGTTCGCGTTCGCTGCGATGGTCAAGGCGACTGGGCCGAGGCTGGTCGTCCCCTGCGACGACACTTCGGTACGATTGATGCAGATGCTCGTCCTGACGCCGCCCGACAACCTTCAGTCTGCGCAATACATCAAATTGGCGGGATTGATTCGAGAATCGCTGGGCAGCCCCGATCATTATCGGGCGAGCGTCGACAAGACGCTGCTGCCGGCAGCCGCGAAGGCGCTGGGTGTACGTGTTCCGCCGTGCATCGTCACCGACGAATTGGAGGATGCGTGTTCGTTCGCGGAACGCCAGGGCTTCCCGGTGGTCGTCAAGCGCGGTTTCGGCGCGGCGGGCGAGTGGGTGGTCATCGTTGCCGACCGCGCGCAACTCGAGCAGCAGTTCTCCCGGCTCATGGCCGCGACGATGCTCGAAATCGAAGGGGCTGCGAAGACGCAGGTCCTCGTCCAGGCGCACATCTCCGGAAACATCGTGGACCAGTCGATGGTCGCGTGGCACGGTGCACCGCTGGCCGGTTTCGTCCGCGAGAAGCTGATCAAGAATCCGCCGCTCGGGCCGGCAACCGTGGTCAAAGTCCTGCACCTGCCCGAGGTTCGGAAGTTCTCCGATCGCCTGGCGGCCGGACTGGGCATGAGCGGCTTCTTCGCCATCGAGTACATCGTCGAGAGCTCGACCGGCGATGCCTACCTGATCGAGATCAACCGACGTGCGACCAGCGGCATCACGCTGGGGGCGATGGTCGGCGTCGATCTCTGCCAGGCGCTGTACGCCGCCCTCACCGGCAGCCCGTCTTCGGTGCGCGGGGACGTCGAGCCGGGCGAAGAGCAGCTGATCGCTCATTTCCCCGAGGAGTGGTTTCGCGATCCGGGCAGCCGGTATCTGCGCGAATATCGAATCGACGGCCTGTGGGACGATCCGGACGTGCTCGCCGCGTCGATGGCGCTGAGGTACGCGGATTGATCTCCAGGGGTCGTTGCCGGAACGCGCTCGCAGCGTTCTTCTCGGCGGGCGCGTAGCCGCGCGACCGGGCTCCGGCCGCGCGAACTGCGGGCGATCTTCGCCAAGAGCACCGCCGTGCCATCGATTCCACCGGTCTTCGTGTTCGGCACCGGGCGCTGCGGCACCCACACGACCTGGAAAGTGTTCGAGTCGCTGCCGGACACGCTCAGCACCCACGAGGGCGCAGGCACCATCCGCGCCGGACCTGCGGATGCCATCGGCAAGGGCATCGCCGTCGGATGCATGCTGGAGCTCAATGGCTACCTGTATCACGGTGCCGATGAAGCGGTGTTCGCGCGGACCTTCGATCCCGATCCGGAGATGTGGGCGCTGATGGAGCGCTCGTTCGACAAGCGCTCGAAGCTGATCGAGTGGTGCGACCGGAACGGCCTCGCGTACTGCGATTCCAATCCCTTCGCCTACAACCTGATCGACTACCTGCGTCGCAAGTATCCGCAGGCGAAGTTCATCCATCTGGTGCGCGACGGCTATGCGTGCGTGAGCTCGTGGTGGCGCCGCGGCTCGACCTACCCGGATCGCCTGCCCGACCTCGGCATGCTGCCGTGGATCCTCGCGAAACCGGTGCCCTTCGCCTCCGACCCGATCCATGCCGCATGGCAGCGGTTCGATCGCGTGCAGCGGATCAGCTGGTTCTGGAACCACGTCAACGCGAACATCATGCAGCGCTTCGCGGCGATTCCCGAGGGGTACAAGCGGCGGGTGAAGATCGAGGAGCTCGACGCGCGCACGCTGCCGGACTTGCTCGCGTTCTGCGGGCTGCCGGCGAGCTTCACCGCGGAGTCGCTGGCGCCCGGCGACCCGTCGCGAGGTCCCGCGATCGAATGGTCGCCGGACAACGTCGGCAAGTTCAACGCTCTGGCGGGAACCATGATGGCGAGGCTCGCCTACCCGCTGCGCTGACTGTCCGCTTCCCTGCCGCCCACCGGGGCCGCGCCCGCCAAGTGGGGCGCGGCGGCGCTCAGAACGTCGCGTGAATGCCCGCGGTGATGCCCTGGGGCAGGATCGAGACGAAGAACGGCTCGTCGCGCGTGGTCGCGTAGTACCCGATCGCCGTGCCCAGAGCCCATCCGGCGAGGACGTCGGACTGCCAGTGGCTCTGCGTCTTCATGCGCGCGATGCCGTCGTAGAGCGGGAGCGCCTCGAGCGCCCAGACCCACGGATGGTCGGCGTGGTAGTTGGCGATGATCGGCGTGACGAAGCTCGCCTGCAGCGTGACCTCTCCGCTCGGGAAGCTCTGGCAGCAGCGGCCCTTGAACCATTGGTTCGGGCTGTCGGTCTGGCCCGGACGCTCGCGGCCGAACGCATATTTCGCAACCTGCGACGCGATCCCGCCGGCGGCCGACGCGTCGATCGACTGCCACAGCGTGCGGCCCAGGCGATCGTCCGCACCCAGCCACAGCGCGCCGCCGAGCTCGAAGCCGATGACGCCGATTTCCAGCGCCTGCTGGTTGTGCCGCGCCCAGATGCCGGAATCGTCGTAGGCGATCCGGTGGTCGATTCCGAACGGCCCGCCGCCCGCCGACGCGTTCGCCGCGCCGAGCGCGACTGCGGCACCCACGAGCGAAGCCGCCAGCGGCGACACTGTTTTCCTGTGCGTCGTTCCGGGCCCGGGCATCGTCGTCTCCTTCGAAACAACCTCGGAAAACTCTAGTCTTTCCGCATGGGCGGCGCAATGCGGGCGCGACGGTGTACGCTTTCGACATGCGCAGGCCCACGACCCACGTGCGCGACACCGCTGCCGGCACGTCGGCGACGATCGCGACCGCGATCGCGTGCGCCGCGGTATGCCTGCTCGTCGCAGATCGGGCGCATGCGGCCGCGACGCTGCAGGTTCCGACGACGCCGATCGAGCACCTGATCGTCATCGTCGGCGAGAACCTGAGCTTCGACAACCTGTTCGCAACCTACGAGCCGCCGCCGGGCGCGTCGGTCGCCAACCTGCTGTCACGGCGCATCGTCGACCGCGACGGCAGCCCCGGCCCGGCGTTCGCGCAGGCGGCGCAGCGCATCGGCGCCGGGAGCGGACACTACGCGGCCACGCCGGCATTGAAAGGCACGTATGCGACGCTGCCGCGGCCGGGAACGACCTACGCGACCGGGCTGCCGCGCTACCACCCCGACACCCGTTTCCCGGACGACCTTCCGAACGGGCCGTTCCGAATCACCCGCTACGTTCCTTACACGGCGCCGGTCGGTGACCCGGTGCATCGCTTCTTCCAGATGTGGCAGCAGTACGACGGCGGCAAGCAAGACCTGTTCGTCTGGGTCGACATGACCTCGGGCGAGGGCTCGCAAAGGCGCGACGATCCGACTTCCGGCACCAATCAGGGCGCTGTCGCCATGGGCTTCTACAACATGGCGGGCGGCGACGCCGGCTACTTCCGCGATCTGGCGCGCCGCTACGCGCTCGCCGACAATTATCATCAGCCGATCATGGGCGGCACCGGCGCCAATTATTTCGCGTTGGCAACCGGATATGTGGCAACCTATCGGGAGCGGGGCGAGCCGCGACGTCCGCCGGTCGGTCAGATCGAGAACCCCGATCCGCGCTACCGCACCAACAACTGGTATGTGCGCTCAGGCTATCGGTCGGGATCCTATGTCGAGTGCGCCGATCCGCGTCAGCCCGGCGTGCATTCGATCCGCGAGTACCTGGCGACCTTGCCCTATGCCACTTTCAATGACGGCAACTGCGAGCCGGAGGCGTTCTATCTGGTGAACAACTATCGCACCGCCTACGACCATGCGGGCGAGCCTCGTCGTCT
>DASYXO010000218.1:0-17283 GCA_035934825.1 Casimicrobiaceae bacterium | reverse complement strand
AGGCTTCGCGCCTTTCCGCGGCGGGCCGCTGCACTACGCGGGCGGCGCCGGCGCGGAGCGCTGACGTCACGTGGCGGCTTTGCCCGGGTGTACGATGCGGCGCAAGCCGCCGGAGGGGGGGCAATAGTGGAACGGATCTGGCTCGAGCACTATCCCGAGGGCGTTCCGGCCGACATCGACGTCGACGAATACGCGTCGGTACGCGAGGTGTTCGAGGAAAGCTGCCGCTCGTTCGCGACCCGGCCGGCGTTCTCGTGCATGGGCCGCAGGATCACGTTCGAGGACCTGGACACGCTGTCGTCGAGTTTCGGTGCCTGGCTGCAGGGCATCGGCTGCGGGCGCGGCACCCGCGTCGCGCTGATGATGCCCAATATCCTCCAGTATCCGGTCTGCCTGTTCGGAGCACTGCGCGCGGGCTGCACGGTCGTCAACACCAACCCCCTCTATACACCGCGCGAGCTCGAGCACCAGCTCGTCGACTCCGGCGCCGAGGCGATCGTCGTCGTCGAGAACTTCGCGCGAACGCTGCAGGAGGTCGTCGCGCGGACCCGGGTGCGCCACGTCGTCGTGACGTCGATAGGGGAATTCCTCGCCTTCAAGGGGCGAATCGTCGACCTCGTGCTCCGTCGCGTGAAGCGCGTCGTTCCGAAATGGTCGCTGCCGGGCGCGATCCGGCTGAAGGACTGCTTGAAGCAGGGGCGCAAGCGATCGCTGTCGCGCGTCCCGATCGGCCATGCCGACCTTGCCTTCCTGCAATACACCGGAGGTACCACCGGCGTGGCCAAGGGCGCGATGTTGACGCACCGCAACATCGTCGCGAACATGCTGCAGGCGCGCTCGTGGGTGCGTCCGTTCCTCGGCGAAGGCCAGCGCGAAGTCATCCTGACGCCGCTGCCGCTCTACCACATCTTCTCGCTGACGGCGAACTGCCTGGTGTTCATGTCGGTGGGCGGCGAGAACGTGCTGATCACCAATCCGCGGGACATCCCGCGCTTCGTCAAGGAGATGAGGCGCTACCGCTTCACGGCGATGACCGGCGTCAACACGCTGTTCAATGCGCTGCTCAACAACCCGAAGTTCGCGCGGCTCGATTTCTCGAGATTCCGGCTGACCCTGGGCGGCGGCATGGCGGTGCAGGAAGCCGTGGCCCGGCGCTGGAAGGAGGTGACAGGCGTCGCGCTGGTCGAGGCCTACGGGCTGACCGAGACCTCGCCCGCAGCCACGATGAATCCCCTCGACAACACCGAGTTCAACGGAGCGATCGGCCTGCCGATTCCGTCGACGTGGATCGTCCTGCGCGACGACGCGGGCCGCGACGTGCCGATCGGCCAGCCGGGCGAGATTTGCATCAAGGGGCCGCAGGTCATGGCGGGTTACTGGCAAAGGCCCGACGAAACGGCGAAAGTGATGACGGCCGACGGGTACCTGATGAGCGGCGACATCGGAATCATGGACGAGCGTGGCTACATCACGATCGTCGATCGCAAGAAGGACATGATCCTGGTCTCCGGATTCAACGTCTACCCGAACGAGATCGAAGGGGTCGTCGTCGCGCATCCCGGGGTGCTCGAGTGTGCCGCCGTGGGTGTCGCCGACGACAAGTCGGGCGAAGCCGTGAAGCTCTATGTCGTCCGCAAGGACGCAAGCGTGACCGCCGACGAGCTGGTCGCCTGGTGCCGCGATCGGATGACCGGTTACAAGTGCCCGCGCGACATCGAGTTCCGGCGCGAGCTGCCCAAGTCGAACGTTGGCAAGATCCTGCGTCGCGAGCTGCGCGACCAGGCGCGTGCGGCCATCGCGAAGGCGGCATGAGCGCGATGGGCCGCCCCGAGCGCGAATACCGGAGTGCGCAGCACGAAGGTAGTCCAGTGAACGCGGCCGCGGGCAGAGGGGGTGAACCGGTGACCGAGCAGGTTGCGCTGCCGCCGGGCGTTCCCGCGCTGCGGGTGACTCCGATGCCGGCCGATGCGAATTTCCACGGCGACATCTTCGGCGGCTGGATCATGTCGCAGGTCGACATTGCGGGTTCCATTCCCGCGTCGCGGCGGGCGCGCGGCCGCGTGGCGACCGTTGCCGTCAATTCGTTCGTGTTCAAGCAGCCGGTACTGATCGGCGACGTCGTCTCGTTCTACGCGACGATCCAGAAGGTCGGGCGCACCTCGATCACCGTGGACGTCCAGGTGTACGCGCAGCGCAATCCCCACGAGGAAGTGACGGTCAAGGTCACCGAGGCGAGCCTCACCTACGTGGCGGTCGGCGCGGATCGCAAGCCGCGCGAGCTGCCACCGCCGTGATCGGCCGGAATCCGGGTCGGAATGCCGCGGTGCTGTCGGCGCGCCGGGCTAAGGGCAGCCCTCTGTGCCCGCCGCGCCACAACCGGTCGACCGGGATCAAGCTTGGCCCCCCCGGCAGGCGGATTCGCCTATGGCCGAGTGTATAGTTGATTCAAAGGAATCGGAGAACAATGGCGCAGGCCGCAACCGGCTGCGCAGCCTCGACATGTGAGGCATCGTCGACCCCTGAAGGAGGAGCTGGAACATGCAGGATCCATCGATTGGGATCAAGCGGACACGCGTTGCGGCCGCCATTGGCGCGGCAGTGATGGCGTTTGCAGCGGGGCAGGCCCAGGGCGCTGCTTTCGCGCTGCAGGAGAATTCCGGCAGCGGGCTCGGCAACGCGTTCGCCGGCGGCGCGGCCGCTGCCGAGGATGCGAGCACGATCTGGTCGAACCCGGCGGGGATGGCGAAGCTCGCTTCTCCGCAGGCCGCGGTGGCGGTCCACCTGATCACACCATCGATCAAGTTCGGCGACAGCGCTTCCGCACCAGCGGCGCTGCAGCCGCTCGGCGGTCCCGACGGCAACGCAGGAAGCCTGAACGTCGTGCCCAACCTCTACCTTTCGATGCCGGTCAACGCCCAATGGAGCATCGGCCTCGGGATCAACGCCCCGTTCGGGTTGACGACGGAGTGGGGCGGCGACTGGCTCGGCCGTTACCAGGCGGTGAAGTCCAAGGTGGAGACGATCAACGTCAATCCGGCGGTTTCGTGGCGGGTCAACGACACGTTCGCAGTCGGCGCCGGGATCGACTGGCAGCACATCAAGGCCCAGTTCACGAGCCACGTGAACTACAGCGGGGCGCTCGGCCAGGCTGCACTCGGTGCCGCCGCCGGAGGCTTGATCCCGCCGGCGCTGGTCCCGACGATCGCCGCGCTCACGCCGGGCCTCGATGCCACGAGCGCGGTCAACGGCACGGACAGCGCATGGGGCTGGAACGCCGGCTTCATCTGGGACGCGACGCCACAGACTCGCATAGGCGCGCAGTACCGCTCGTCGATAAAGTACAACGTCTCGGGCGATGTCAGCTTCGGGTATCCGGCGCTGCCCGCGTTGCCGCCGGCCCTGGCGCCGGTGGTCGGCCTGCTCGCGGGCGGCGTCAACGGCGTTCTGGCCAACGGCGGCGTGACCGCTGCAGTCAAGCTGCCGGACATCGCCAACGCGTCGATATTCCACCGCCTGAACGATCAATGGGACGTGATGGGCGACGTGCAGTTCACGCATTGGTCCGTGTTCAAGAACCTCACTTTCGTGAGGACCACCGGCGCGATCCTTGCGAGCACGCCCGAGAACTTCCGCGACACATGGCGCATCTCGGCGGGCGCGACCTATCACTGGAACGATGCGTGGAGCTTCCGCGGCGGACTGGCGTGGGACGAGACGCCGGTGAACTCCACCGACATCACGCCGCGGCTGCCCGACGGCAATCGCACCTGGGTTTCGCTGGGCACGCAGTACAAGCTGAACCGCAACTTGGCGCTCGATGCCGGCTTCACCTACGTTTTCGTGAACAAGGCCGATACGAACCAGAATGCGGGATCGACCAACGCATATGGCCTGATCAACGGCCATTACGACAGCAACGTAACGATCCTGTCCGGTCAGCTCACGTACTCGTTCTGATCGGTGCAGCCACCGCCCGCGGGCGCTTTCCTCCGCGGGCGGTCCCTGCCGGGCCGGCGCTGCAGCAGTGACCGCGCCAGTGCGCTGACATGCAACCTGCGATGTCACCCCTCGACTGTTCCGCCACCGGTCCGGGCCTCCTGCGCATCCGACATGCCGCGGTGCTGGGCGCCGGCGTCATGGGCGCGCAGATCGCGGCGCATCTCGCGAATGCCGGTGTACCGGTGCTGCTGTTCGACCTCGCGACGCCTTCGGATCCCAGCGCGCTCGCGCGGCGCGGCATCGATGCACTGGCGAAGCTCGAGCCGGCGCCGCTGGGTGCACGTGACCTCGCGGCGCAGATCGAGGCGGCGAGCTACGACGGCGAGCTGACGCGACTCTCCGCCTGCGACCTGGTGATCGAGGCGATCGGGGAGCGCATCGACTGGAAGCGCGACCTGTACGCCAGGATCGCGCCGCATGTCGGCCCGTCTGCCGCATTGGCGTCGAACACGTCGGGACTGTCGCTCGCGCAGCTTGCCCGGGCACTGCCCGCCGCATTGCGGCCTCGATTCTGCGGCGTGCATTTCTTCAATCCACCGCGCTACATGCGACTCACCGAGCTGGTCGCGACCGCGGACACCGACCCGGACCTGCTGAATGCGCTGGAGTCCTGGCTGACCACCGCGCTGGGCAAGGGCGTCATTCGGGCGAAGGACACGCCCAACTTCATCGCCAACCGCATCGGCATCTTCTCGGTGCTCGCGACGATGCATCATGGCGATGCGCTGGGACTGCGCTACGACGAGGTCGATGCGCTGACGGGCACCGCGATCGGGCGGGCGAAAAGCGCGACCTACCGGACCGCCGACGTCGTCGGCCTGGACACGATGGCGCACGTCGTGAAGACGATGCAGGACGGTCTTCCCGACGACCCCTGGCATCGGCTGTTCGCGACGCCGGCCTCGCTCGCCGGACTGGTGGCGAAAGGCGCACTGGGCCAGAAGACGAGGGCCGGCTACTACCGCAAGGTCGGCCGCGACATCGAGGTGCTCGATCCGGCAGCCGGCGCCTACGCCCGCAGCGGCGCCGGGATCGCTCCCGAGGTTGCCGCGATCCTTGCGCTCCAGGGCGCAAACGAGCGTTACATCCGGCTGCGCGAATCGAGCCATCGGCAGGCGAGGTTCCTGTGGGCGATCCACCGCGATATGTTCCATTACGCCGCGCACCACCTCGCTGCGATCGCCGACAATGCGCGCGACGTCGATCTCGCCATCCGCTGGGGTTTCGGCTGGCGCCAGGGCCCGTTCGAGCTGTGGCAGGCGGCAGGCTGGCACGACGTCGCCGCGTGGATCGAATCCGATCGCGCGGCGGGTCGGACGCTCGCAGGCTTGCCGCTGCCCGCATGGGTCGGTGGCAAGGTCGTCGCCGAGGCCGGCGGCGTGCACGCGCAAGGCGGCGCCTACAGTCCCTCCCGCGACGCGTTCGTCGCGCGCTCGTCGCTCGCGGTGTATCGCCGGCAGGCGTTTCCGGAGGCGATGCCCGGCGAGCGGCAGGACCGCGGAACGACGATCTTCCAGACCGACGCGCTGCGGATGTGGCATCTCGTAGGCGATGTCGGCATCGTGTCGTTCGCGACCAAGATGAACACCGTCTCCGAAGGCGTGCTCGACGGATTGCAGAACGCGATCGAGCGCGCCGAGCGCCAGTTCGCGGGGCTGGTCATCTGGCAGGCGCGCGAGCCCTTCTCGCTGGGCGCCAACCTCGCCGAGCTGGCGCCGGCGATCGAGCGCGGCGAATGGGAGGACATCGACCGCGTCGTCGCGAGCTTCCAGCAGACCTCGCTGCGCCTGCGCTACAGCCTCGTGCCGACGGTCGCGGCCGTGCGCGGCATGGCGCTGGGCGGGGGCTGCGAGTTGGCCCTGCACTGCGACCGGACGGTGGCGGCGCTGGAGTCGTACATCGGGCTCCCCGAGACCGGGGTGGGCCTGATCCCAGGAGGCGGCGGTTCGAAGGAGCTTGCACTTCGCGCCGCCGACGAAGCCAGGCGCGGGAACGCCGGCGGGCAACTCGACCAGCTTCCGTTCCTGCGCACGTACTTCCAGGCCGTTGCGAAGGCCACGGTGTCGAAGAGCGCGCTCGAGGCGCGCGAGCTGGGCTTCCTGCGGCCGGCAGATGTCGTCGTCATGCATCCGGACGAGGTGCTGCACGTGGCGCTGGCGCAGGCGCGGGCGCTGGCGGATGCCGGCTATCGGCCCCCGTTTCCGCCGCGCGCGATTCCCGTTGCCGGCAGGACCGGCCTCGCGACGCTGGAGATGATGCTCGTCAACATGCGCGAAGGTGCATTCATCACGTCCTGGGATTTCGAGGTCGGACTGCGGCTCGCGCGCGCGATGTGTGGTGGCGACGTCGATGCGGGCAGCCTCGTCGACGAACGCTGGCTGCTCGAGGTCGAGCGCCGCGAGTTCATGGAGCTGCTGCGCGACTCCCGTACGCAGGCGCGGATCGCGCACACGCTGGCGACGGGCAAGCCGCTGCGCAACTGACGCGCACGGCGCAACCCCCGCCGTACCGGCGATGCGCCGCACGGCGGCAATGGGAGCATCCGGATGACGACGCAGATGCAGGATGCCTGGGTGGTGGCGACGACGCGAACGCCGGTGGGCAAGGCGCCGCGCGGCGCGTACCGGGCGACCCGGCCCGACACGCTGCTCGCGCACGTGCTGAGGCGCGTGCTCGCGCAGGTGCCGTCGATCGATCCCGCCCGCGTCGACGATGTGATCGTCGGCTGCGCGATGCCCGAGTACGAGCAGGGAATGAACGTCGCGCGCATCGGGGTGCTGCTCGCAGGATTGCCGCCGGGCGTCCCGGGCATGACGATCAACCGCTTCTGCTCGTCAGGCCTCAATGCCGTATCGATCGCCGCCGACCGCATCCGGACCGGCGAGGCCGACATCGTGATCGCCGCGGGGACCGAGAGCATGACCATGATCCCGATGCTCGGGCGCCTTGCGCTCAACGCCGACGTGTTCGAAGGCGACGTGAACGTCGGCATCGCCTATGGCATGGGGCTGACGACGGAAAAGCTCGCCGCGAAGTGGAATGTCTCACGCGAGGACCAGGACGCTTTCGCGCTAGCGTCGCACCGCAAGGCGCTTGCGGCGCAGGCCCGCGGCGACTTCGACCGGGAGATCTCTCCGGTCGATGTCGTCGCCCGCGAACCCGACCTCGCAGTCGACCGCATCGTCGAACGCAGGCACCGCGTCGCTCGCGACGAAGGGCCGCGCGCCGATACGAGCGCCGAGAGCCTCGCCAGGCTGAGGCCCGCGTTCGCGGCGAATGGCAGCGTCACCGCGGGCAACAGCTCCCAGATGTCGGATGGCGCCGCGGCCTCGATCCTGGTCGGCGAGCGTATCCTGCGGGAGCTCGACCTCGCCCCGCTCGCCCGGTGGTGCGGCTATGCGGCTGCCGGCGTGCCGCCCGAGTTCATGGGCATCGGACCCGTGAAAGCGGTCCCCAGGGCGCTCAAGATCGCCGGCATCCACCCGCAGGACCTCGACTGGATCGAGCTCAACGAAGCGTTCGCGGCGCAGAGCCTCGCGGTGATTCGCGACCTCGATCTCGATCCGGTGAAGGTCAATCCGCTGGGCGGGGCCATCGCGCTCGGGCACCCGCTGGGCGCGACGGGCGCCGTGCGCACGGCGACGATCGTGCACGGCATGAGACGCCGCGGGCTGAAATACGGCCTGGTGACGATGTGCGTGGGAACCGGAATGGGTGCCGCGGGCATCTTCGAGGCGGTCCAGGACGACGCAGGGAGGCAACGGACATGACATGCAAATCCATCGCAGTGCTGCTGGCGCTCGCCTTCGCGACGATCGGGAACGCGTGGGCGCTCGATGTCGCGGGCGTGCATCTGGACGACGAGGCCACGGTCGGTGGAACCGGGCTCGTGCTGAACGGAGCTGGCATAAGGAAGAAGTTCATCTTCAAGGTCTACGTCGGCAGCCTGTACCTGCCGGCCAAGGCGGCGTCGACGCCGGCGGTGCTCGCCCAGGCCCCCCGGCGCATCCAGATGAACATGCTGCGCAGCCTGACCGCGGACCAGCTGGTCGACGCACTGGTCGACGGCCTGAAGGACAACACGACCGGGGCCGAGCGGTCGGCGATCAAATCGCAGACCGAGGCGCTGATCTCGATCATGCACTCGTTCAAGGAGCTCGTCGAAGGCAGCGTCGTGTCGCTGGACTTCGTCGACGGCGTGACCCGGATCGTCCTCGACGGCAAGCAGCGGGGGGAGATCGGCGGCGACGCGTTCAACCGGGCCCTGACCGACATCTGGCTGGGCGAGCACCCGGTGCAGGGGGACCTCAAGAAGGCGATGCTGGGCGGTGCCTGATTTCTGGGGCGGCTGCGGTTACCGGTTGCTGTCGATCCGTCCTGACGGCCGACTCGACGTCACCGACGAATTCCTGCGCAGCTACCTGCTGCGGCCCGAGCTCGCGCCGGTGCCCGAGTCCTGCGACGCCGAGCTGCAGCTGCACGAGCGACTGCTCGCCGATCCTCGGCGCAGCGTCGAGCCGGAGCGCATCGCCGCAATCGCCGACGCCGATGCGCGCGAGAACTATGTGATCTGGCTGCGCTTTCGGGATCGCCTGGCCGCGGCCCCGTCGCTCGAAGGCGCCTACGTCGACCTGTTTCGTGGCTCGGGCGTCGATGCTCCGCCGCTCTTCGTCGCACAGCTTGCGCAGATCGTATTGCGCCACATCCTGGGCGAAGGCGCCGATCCGCTGGCGGCGCGCGCCGCCGAGATGCTGTTCCGGCCGCAGAAGATCGCGATCACCGACGATGGCGCGGTGATGGCGGCCGACGACGAGACCGTCGAGCGGCATGCGCAAGGCGGCAGCTTCGGTTCGCTGGGGGAGCTGCTCACGGGCCAGCGCACGCCGCTGCGCACGGTCGACCTCGACGTGCTGTCCGCCGACAACGCGGCGATCTACTGGGAGCGCGACGAACGCCACGACCTGTCGGTGAGCCTGAACCGCGGGCAGCCGCTCCAGGCCGCGCTGATGCGCGTGCTCGAGGCGTGGATCGCGCACTTCCTGGGGGTCGAGGTGGCGATCCGCGGCGAGCGCGAGATCGACGAGCGGCAGTGGACATGGCATGTCGGGCTCGATGCCGAGGCCAGCGGCATCCTCAACGACCTGTACAATCGCCAGGAGGTCGACGCGACGCGGTTGCGGAGCCTGCTCGCGCTGTTCCGTCTCGATTTCGCCAATCCTGGCGACATGCGCGCGGAACTCGCGGGCCGACCGGTATGGCTCGCGATGGCAATGGACCCGAATCGCCGGCTGCGGCTCAAGCCGCAGAACCTCCTCCTCAACCTGCCGCTCGCGCGGACCCAATGACCGCGCCGCCGTCACCATGACGTCCTTCCGCCACCTCGTTCGTTCCACGCTGCTTGCCTCGATGGCGGCGCTCGCACTGTCCGTCGCGCCGGGCGCGGCCCGCGCACAGGCAGCCAAGACCGACGCGCCCGAGGCTCCTTCGCCGCCGACCGGCCCGCTCGCGCCGCTCGCATGGCTGCAGGGATGCTGGCAGGGCAAGGTCAACAAGCGCGAATTCCGCGAGTACTGGATGCCGCTCCAGGGCGACACGATGGTCGGCATCGGGCAGTCCGCGCTCGAGGGCAAGGTGAACGATTACGAGTACCTTCGCCTCGAGTCGAAGGACGGCTCGACCGTGTTCTCGCAGTTCTCCGGCAATCGCAGGGAGGCTTCGTTCAAGCTCGCGACGACGACGACCGAAGCCAAGGACACCATCTTCACGTTCGCGAACACCGCCGACGCATTCCCGGCCCGCCTCATCTACCGGCGTGGCGGTCTCGACGGTTGGCTCTACGAGACGATCGAAGGACCGTTGAACGGCGCGAACAAGAGTGTGATCTACCCGTTGCGCAGGGTCGATTGCGAAACCGGCGAGTACATCCTCAAATAGGACGCGGGCGTGACAGGCGGCAACAGCGGCCCCGAGCACGACCGGCCCGCGAAAAGCCCGGCGCTCGCGGGTTTCGAACGCATGCTCGAAGCCGGCAGGGATAGCGCGCTGCTGCGCTACTCGATCGGCAACGAGTACGCGAAGCTGCAGGACTGGGACCACGCGCGCGCCGCGCTCGAACGCGCGGTGGCGATCGACCCCGGATTCACCGCGGCCTGGAAACTGTACGCGAAGGCCCTCGAAGGCAGCGGTGACGCGCCGGCCGCGCTCGTCGCCTACCGACGGGGCATCGAGGTCGCGAAGCGCAAGGGCGACCGGCAGGCGGAGAAGGAGATGACCGTGTTCGCGCGCCGCATCGAGCGCGCCTCCGGTGCGGGATGAGCGCGCCGGCGCGTGCCGGTGACCCCGCTCAGGTGCCCTCGACCATGTAGACGGACCCCGTGGCCGCGCGTTTGCGCAACGCGAGCAGCGGCCGGTACTCGGGCGAGCGGTACCAGCCTTTCAAGGCCCTGGCGTTGGGAAATTCGAGCACGACGACTCGCCTGGGCACGAAGTCGCCTTCGAACACCTCGACCGCGCCGCCGCGCACGAGGAAGCGACCGCCGTGGGCGGCGACCGTCGCCGGCACGCCTTTGCGGTACTCGTCGTAGGCCGCCTGGTCGGTGACTTCGATCTGCGCAATCAGGTAGGCAGCCATGTCCTGCTCCCGGTGGGTGGTCGAAGGGTCGTCCAGCGCGCAGGCGCAGGTGCTGCGCGGGCAGCGGTGGCGGGGCGCAGCGGCCGGTCACGCGCCACGTCGGCCGGCCTCGACGCCGCGATTGGCGAGCTCGTCGGCGCGATGGTTGCCGGGCGTGTCGGCGTGCGCCTTCACCCAATGCCAGCGAACCCGATGTCCGGCCACGAGCACGTCGAGCTCGCGCCACAACTCGGCATTCTTGACGGGCTTGCGGTCGCTGGTGCGCCAGCCGTTCTTCTTCCAGCTCTTGATCCAGGTCTCGATGCCGTACTTGACGTACTGGGAATCGACGTACAGGTCGATCTCGCAGTCGCGCTTGAGCGCTTCGAGCGCGCGGATCACCGCCGTCAGCTCCATCCGGTTGTTGGTCGTGTGCGGCTCGCCGCCGAAGAGCTCCTTCTCGCGACCGTCGCAGGCGATCAGCGCGCCCCAGCCTCCCGGACCCGGGTTGCCCTTGCACGCCCCGTCGGTGTAGATGACGACCGCGCTCACCGCGGCTGCCGCTGCGTCGTGAGGCCCTCGCGCGCACCGTGTGCGGTGACGAGCGCCTTCTTGCGGCGCTCGCGGCGCTCCCACGCGGGCGTCATCAGCCGCATGCCGAGAACCTTCTTGGTCGCGCGGAGGTAATAGACGCCGCCGGTGATCGGCCACCACCGATCACCGGTCTTTTCGAAGAAGGCGAAGCGGCGCAGCCACTTTTCCTGGGAGAACGGGGGAACGTAGCAGTCCAGGCGCCCGCCGACGACGTCGAAACCGAGCAGCGACAGCCAGTCCTTTAGACGGTAGAGCGCGATGAAATTGCCGTTCCAAGGAGGGGTCGCCCCGCGGCCGAAGTAGCGCCTCATGCCGAACAGCGAGAACGGATTGAAGCCCGAGATGACGATCTGGCCCTCGGGGCGGATCACCCGGTAGGCCTCGCGCAGCATCAGGTGCGGATCGTCGGCGAATTCGAGGGCGTGCGGCAGGACGATGAGATCGATCGTGTTCTCGCCGAACGGCAGCTCGTGCGGATCGGCGACCACGTCCGCGGGGAGGTCGTAATCGAGCGTCCATTTCGAAACGATGCGGCTTTGCGCCAGGAACGGGCATTGCGGCTGGCCGATCTGCAGTGCATGGAACCCGAAGATGTCGGCGACGGTATGATCGAAGTATGCCTGCTCGCGGGCGCACAGGTATGCGCCCAGGGGCGTCGCATGCCACGCGCCCAGCGACTGGGGCGCGCCCTCGACCATGCCGCAGGATCGATTCATGACGACGATTATCCCTATCCCCGCATTCACGGACAACTACATCTGGCTGGTCCGCGATGGCCGCCGCGCGGCCGTAGTCGATCCCGGCGACGCGACGCCGGTGCTCGCCTACCTGGATGCGAACGCGCTCGAGCTCACGGCGATCATCGCGACGCATCATCACGGCGACCATGTCGGCGGGATTCCCGAGCTCAGGCGTCGATTCGATGTGCCGGTCTACGGGCCGGCGCGCGAAGCGATCCCCGGCCGCACCCATGGGCTCGCGCAGGACGACTCGATCGTCGTGCCTGGAATCGGGCTGCCGCTTTCCGTCATCGATATCCCGGGCCATACGGCGGGGCACATCGCGTTCTTCTCGGCCGACGCAAAGGTCCTGTTCTGCGGCGACACGCTGTTCGCAGCGGGCTGCGGGCGCCTGTTCGAGGGAACGCCGGCGCAGATGTGGGCATCGCTTTCGAAGCTCGCTGCGCTGTCCAACGCGACGCGCGTGTACTGCGGCCATGAGTACACGATGGCCAACCTGAAATTCGCTGCGGTGGTGGAGCCCGGGAATGCCGGGTTGCCCGGGCGCATTTTGCGCGAGCAGGCGAAACGCGATGCCGGGGCGCCTACGTTGCCTTCGACCATCGGCGAGGAGCGCGCGACCAACCCGTTCCTGCGTGCCGACGTTCCCGGTGTCGCTGCCGCGGCGTCGGCGCAGGCGGGGCGCGCGCTCCGAGGCGCGGTCGAGGTCTTCGCGCAGTTGCGCGAATGGAAGAACGGATTCCGGTGAGCGTGCGCAATCGGCGCCAGCGAGCCGCGGTGGGCGAGGCACCGGGCTCGCGGCCCGCCAGTCCGGCGCCCAAATCGCGGGAATCGGCGCAGGCGCGTCCGGGTTGACGCTCGGCGTCTCCCGGGCCTACCATCGCGCAGCCCGCGCGGTCCACCGTGGAATCGCGCGTCATTGCATTGGATCGACCGAATTGCGTTTTCGACGATATCTGATCTTGCCGGTGATCCTCGCGCTTGCCGCATGCGCGACCGTCACCACCCCGCCCCCGGCTTCGCCGCCCACCGCAGTGGCCAAGCTGCCCGAAGTCCACTTCCCCCCAGCGCCACCCCCGATCACCCTGGACGAGCCTTTTGACGGTTCGTCGGCCGATCTCGAGCCGCTGCCCGCGGCCAAGGGTGATCTGTGGGACCGTATTGTCCGGGGCTACGCCATTCCCGACATCGATGGGCCCCTGGTCGACAAATGGGAGCATTGGTACGCCGAACGTCCCGATTACGTCGCGCGCATGGTCGAGCGCGGCCGCCGCTACCTCTATCACATCGTTACCGAGGTCGAGCAACGCGGAATGCCGCTGGAAATCGCGCTGCTGCCAATGGTCGAAAGCGCATTCAATCCGAATGCGATGTCGGCGACCCATGCGTCAGGCATCTGGCAGTTCATGCCTGGAACCGCCAAGCTCTACGGACTGAAGCAGAACTGGTGGTTCGATTCACGGCGCGACGTCGTCGCAGCCACGACCTCGGCGCTGGACTACCTGCAGCAACTGCACGCCGAGTTCAACGACTGGCAGCTGGCGCTCGCCGCCTACAACTGGGGCGAGGGCAATGTCGAGCGCGCCATGGCGCGCAACCGCGCGCGGGGTCTTCCGACCGATTACGCGAGCCTGCAGCGGATGGCGGACGAGACGCGCAACTACCTTCCCAAGCTGCAGGCGCTGAAGAACATCATCGCCGACCCGGCGAAGTTCGACCTCGTGCTGGCCGACGTTCCAGACGCGCCGTACTTCACCGTCGTCAGGACGAACGTCCAGATGGATGTCAAGCGCGCCGCCGAGCTGGCGGAGCTGCCGCTCGACGAGTTCCTGGCGCTGAACCCGCAGCACAATCGGCCGGTCATCGCCGGCGCCGACGATTACGGGATCCTGCTGCCCATCGACAAGGCCGAGATCTTCGCTGCGAAGCTCGACCTGATCGATCAGCCGCTGGTCTCCTGGCAAGCGCACCGGATGCGGCAGGGCGAGACCCTTGCCCAGGTGGCGAAGCGTTTCGACATGTCGCTCGAGACCCTCAAATCGGTCAACGGCATCGGACCGCATTCGACGGTGCCGACCGGCTACTCGCTGCTGGTGCCGTCGCAGCGCCCGTCGGAAGCGAGCGCAGCCTCGCTCGAGCATGCGGTGTTCACCACGGTGCCCGCCGGGCGCACCTTCTACTACGTCGTGCGCCGCGGCGACAATCTGCATGCCATTGCGGCGCACAATGGCGTGTCGATGGAGGATATTCGACGCTGGAACCGTCTTTCGGGCAACTGGCTGCGTGCCGGCCAGAAGCTGCGGATCACCAGCGACGCGCGCCCGCTGCGGACCCTGCGCGCGAGCCGCGGCCACCCTCGTACGGCCAAGGTCCGCATCGCGAAGGTGAAGGCGGTGATGCGGCACGGCCGCAGGTTGACTGCGCGCGCGTCCGGGACCCGGGCGGTCCTGGCGAAGGGGCATCGCGCTCCGAAGGCGAAGATCGCGTCCACGCGGCGGGCCGGCAACAACGCGATCAGCGAGCGCTGACCGAGGACGAATCCGGTGCCCGGCCGCCCCGGGCCCCGCAAGCAAAACGGGCGACGCGTGGCGTCGCCCGTTTTCGTCCGTCGCACATCCGCGACGGCGCTTGGGTCGAAGAACTTACTTTTTCTTCGCAGCCTTCCTCTTGGTCGCCTTCTTCTTGGCGGCCTTCTTCTTCGGCGCAGCCTTCCTCTTGGCGGCCTTCTTCTTCGGCGCAGCCTTCTTCTTGGCGGCCTTCTTCTTCGGCGCAGCCTTCTTCTTCGGGGCCGCCTTGCGTTTCTTCGCCTTCTTCTTCGGCGCCGCGGCGGGAGCCGCCGGCGTCATCATCGACATCATGTCAGCCATCATCGTTGGTTCTCCTGTCTGAGTTCAATGTACCTTTTATGGTCCTTCGTTCGCAGGTGTCGCCGGATTCCGGGGCTTCGCGCTCCACTTCGAATAATTTGGAGCCTACCCCTTGACAAATCCATTGGCACCTGCTGCCTGCATTGTAGCCACGTTTCACGCTTTTGCAAGATTTGTACCCCGATTCGAACATAGCGAAGCGCGATTGTTGCGGATTCGCAAATCGCACGCGACGGATCGCGAGCGCGAATTCCGCCGTGCTGCGCGCAGTTTCGATCAGGGCAAGCGCGACTCCTGCGCGTGGAGTTCGGCGATGGTCTCGCGGCGGCGAATCAGGTGCGCCTGGTCGCCGTCGACGAGCACTTCGCAGGCGCGAGGGCGCGCGTTGTAGTTGGAGCTCATCGACATCGCGTAGGCGCCCGCTTCGCGGACGGCCAGCAGGTCACCCTCCTCGAGCGCGAGCATCCGATCGTGACCGAGGAAATCGCCGCTCTCGCAGACCGGCCCCACGATGTCCCACGGGCCCGGATCGGTGTGCCGCGGGCGGACCGGGTCGATCGCGTGCCAGGCCTCGTACAGCGACGGGCGCAGGAGGTCGTTCATCGCGGCGTCGACCACCGCGAAGTTTCGCGCGGCCTGCGGCTTGACGAAGCGCACGCGGGTCAGCAGCAAGCCTGCCTCGCCCACCAAGCGCCGTCCGGGCTCGAACAGCAGAGTCTCGCGCCGACCCCCGACGAGGCCTCGCAGCATTCGGGCGTAGTCGCAGACCGCGACCGGCGATTCGTCGCGATATCGGATCCCGAGCCCCCCGCCGAAATCGATGTGCGACAGCGCGATCCCTTCCGCCGCGAGTACGTCGACCAGGTCGAGCAGCTTGCCGGCGCCCTCCCGGTAGGGGCCGAGCTCGGTGATCTGGGAGCCGATGTGCATGTCGATTCCGTGGATGGCGATCGACGGCATCGCCGCGGCGCGGCGGTAGAGCGCGGGGGCGTCGGCGAACGCGACGCCGAATTTGCTTTCCTTGAGCCCGGTCGAGACATAGGGGTGGGTAAGCGGATCGACGTCCGGGTTGACGCGGAAACTGACCGGCGCGCGCACGCCCATCCGGCGCGCCACCGCGGCGAGGTGCATGAGCTCGCTCGCCGACTCGACGTTGAAACACAGGATTCCCGCCGCGAGCGCAGCCTCCATCTCGGCGTCGCTCTTGCCCACGCCGGAGAAGACCGCCTTGCGCGGATCGGCCCCGGCGGCGACCATGCGCGCGAGCTCTCCTCCGGACACGATGTCGAATCCGCTGCCAAGTCGCGCGAACAGGTCGACGATCGCGAGCGAGGGATTCGCTTTCATCGCGTAGCAGACGAGGTGCGGCACCCCCTCGAATGCCCCATCGAATTCGCGATACGCGCCCGCCAGCATCCGGCGCGAGTAGACGTAGCAGGGCGTGCCGTGACGCTCTGCGATCTCGGCCAGCGACACGCCTTCGGCGCGCAGCTCGCCGTCGACGTATTCGAAGGCGCTCACGGCTTCGGGTTCGACGATGCCGGCGGCGCGGGCAGCGTCGGTGCATGGGTTGGTGCCGGCGTTGCCTTGGGCGCGGGGCGCAGCGGGCCCTTGACGCCGCAGCCCGCGAGCCCGAGCGACAGGGCAGCGAACGACAGCGCCACGAGCGCGGTGCGGATCCGGATTTGACGTACCATCGCGGCAAATCCTAGCATGACGCAATGCACGAATCCGCCTTCATAGCCGCAGCCGACGCGACGCTCGAGAGGATCGGGCTGGCGCTCGACGCCGCGCTCGAGACCAGCGACGCCGACATCGACTGGAATCTAGCCGACGGCGTGCTGACGATCGAGTGCGAGGACGGCAGCAAGATCATCGTCAATCGCCATGTGCCGACTCGGGAAATGTGGGTCGCGGCGAAACGCGGCGCATTTCATTTTCGCGCGGATGGCGGCCATTGGCGCGACACGCGGGGTCGCGACGATCTCGCGACTGCGCTGACCCGGCTCCTCAAGGCGCAGGCACGCCTGGCGCTGCGGCTACCCGAATTGCCCGCGCCGCAGGAGCACTGAAGCGCCTGCGGCGCGCCGCAGGTTGGTGCCTGCGGCGCTGGGATTCCTCCAACCTGCAGTTGCCGGGATTCGTACCCTCGTCGCGCGGCCGCATTCGCGGCCTTCGTCGCGCGGCCGCATCCGCCGCCTTCGTCGCGCGGCCGCATCCGCACCATGGTCAGCGGGGCAGCACATGCCTGCGCGCTCGGAGTGCGCAATCGCCGGCTTGCGGGGCCCGGCGCGGCATCGCTCGAGGACATCCTGCCTGAAACGGTGATTCCGGGCTCGCTCGCCGCGCCACCCGCGACAGCCGTCGCGCACGCTCGCGCTCGCCATGTGTTGCCCCGCTGCCCCGACACATTGGTGCCGCCGCGCTTACTCCCGGGCTCACGCCGCCTCGGCCTCCTTGGAATCGCGCGGCG